>NZ_JAFNOY010000005.1:0-222816 GCF_026536055.1 Lactobacillus sp. B4015 | reverse complement strand
TAAAACTAAAAGGACTAAGTCCGCTTGAATATCGGGCATTAGTCCTTAGTTAAAATTTATTAAACTGTCCTAATTTTGGGGTTCACATCAAAAGCGGCTTTTTTGTTTATTTAATTTTTAGCAGCTTTTGGAAGGTAAATGGTCTAATTTAAACTAGTATGATAAAGTTAAACTTATAAAGATGGTCAAGCATATCTTTACGATTTGCATAAGTTAAATTGTTAAATAAGGCCAGTGGGTTTGCAATAGTAATTAGGGGTTGAAAATGCTTCGAAAAATAAAAATCTTGCTTTATACGATAATAACAATCGTTACAGCTATTTTCTTTGCTGGATTCATGCGTGAATACGATAATAATTCCATTCCAAATAATTCTACTATTATAAACATTTATGCTTCAAAGCCGATTAATAAAAGAATTAAAGACACTAAAAAATGGAATAAGAAGCACAATAAAAAAGCTTTTTTTGCTATTTTGAAGAAATTTACTCGTAATGAAAATGTTTCTTTGGTTAAAATGCGAATTAATAATTTTAACGGCCATCGCACGAAAATAGTTTATGATTTTGACGGTAATAGTAATGACTTTTCACTTTATCAAAATGAATCCATTAAAAAGCTAACTGATAAAGAACTTATGCTAGAAGATATGTATGGTTTATACTCGACTAATGCTAAAGGGAAATCATTAAAGCACTTGGTATTATGGCTAAGGAAAAACCAATTTTTGATACAAGTTGAAGATACCTCATTGACTCCAAAAACCTTGTTGATGATATTTTTAGAAAATGTTACGCAATTTGATTTGATCGTTGGAATGGGAATAATTGGAGTACTATTTATTGTCATGGTACTAGAAAAGCTTTACCGTTTTAAAGCATACGCCGTGATGAAAATTAATGGTCTAAGTAATTGGCAAATGTTTAAGCATGATCTGAAAAATGAATCTGCACTGTTGGAAGCTTCCTTTGGCATAATCATCCTGATGACGATTATTTGGAGTCTTAAGACTTTTACAGCAAGTGGGTGGCGGTTCTTTTTGCCATATCTATCAGTTCTTTTATTAATATTATTTGCTAGCTTTTTCCTGCTAAATAGCATTTCTTACGTGGTTTTGGCTTTAATGAATCCGTATTTGGCAATTAAAGGAGAAGAGAGTGCTCAATCATTTCTCCTAATTGGGTATGTATTAAAAATAGCTATTTTAGCCTTAATGATAGTTAACGTGGCAACTTTACTCAATCATCATGAACTCTATGACAGAGATCAAAATATTGTTAAGAAATGGCACAGACAAAAAAATAGTTATTTACTAGGGTTGGGCTGGAATGTTAATGATCATAATGAGAATCAAAAAGTAGCTAAAAAAGCCCATCAGTTGGTTGTACAGGCATCAGACGTGATTGTCGCGCAAAATTCACAACAGTTTCAACCAGGAATACGTACAACTAACCCCCAAGATAGTGGAAATGTGATTATTGCCAATCATAATTTTGTTAAAAATAGTGAAATTAAACCTAAACTGTCCAAGATAGATAAGCATCAAATTATGCTTCTGGTACCAAAGAACCGCTTAGATCAAGCAAGAACGGCAAAAAAACAACTGCGCTCTTTTATTAACACTCAAAACACTCTTCCCAATTACTATTCAAAAGTTCTCCATCCACAGATTCAGGTAATACCAATTGCGAGCGGCCAGAAAATTTTTAATTATACGGTTGTATACGATATTTTATCGTCAATCTCAACAGATCCCTTGATTGCCGTTACAAATGATAAGCAGTTTTCCGATGATTTTTATCTGGCAACTATTAGCCAAGGAACAATTCAGTTTCTTCACCTTAAGGAACTGAAAAAATTAGTTAAGCAGCTAGGATTGAAACCATATGTTGTCAGTATAACTAGTCGACAGACACTATTATGGGATTATAATATTAAAGCTAATAAACAAATACTCATGTTGACCATTACAACTGTTTTGACGCTTCTGCAACTTATTTTTATCATCTTGTTTGTTAGTTCAACATTCTTGCAGAATAATCGTCGTAAAATTGCAGTATACCAAGTATTTGGCAAATCAAATGCCAAACTTGTTGGAACATTTTTAACGGGTAATTTAATACTTGATATATTGATTATTACGGTTACTTTAGCTGGCTTAAATCGCTTAAATCTACTGTCATATGGTCTAGGCTATCTTTTGCTTGAAGCAATTATTATTTGGCTGACATATTACCAAGCGCAACGTGACCTATTAACTTCGCTTAACCATGGAAACTAGGAGTCTAAATGATTAAAGTAGAACATCTTACTAAGAAATTTAACGATAAAATTATTTTTAACGATATAAATTGCAATCTTGAGTCTGGTAAAAGTTATGCCATTGTTGGTAAAAGTGGAGCCGGTAAGACAACGTTGTTAAATCTTTTGAGTGGTTTAGAAAGGCCCACTGCGGGAGAGGTGAAGGTCGCTGATATCAAGGTTAATTCTAAAAGTCGCAAAAAACTGTACCGTGATTATTTCGGCTTTATTTTTCAGAATTTTGGTTTAATTGATACCGAAACGGTTAAACAAAATCTGGACTTAAGTTTTGCTAATCAAAAGCTATCTAAATCTGCAAAAGAGACTAAAATGAAGAATGCTCTTTCTCATGTTGGGTTAAATAAGCTACAGTTGAAGCAAAAAGTTTATACACTTAGTGGCGGAGAACAACAACGAGTAGCCTTGGCTCGAATAATTTTAAAATCACCTAAAGTAATCTTTGCTGATGAGCCAACAGGCTCCCTCGACGCAGAAAACGGCCAAGTAGTTTTAAAAACATTGTTAACCGGATTTGATCCTGCGGCAACAATCATAATTGCTACGCATGATCAAAATGTTTGGCAAAAATGTGATTATGTAATTGAAATAAAGAATTCTGGTATAATAATTAGAGATAAGATTTGATTTAAGTCTAATATCCGATTTGCACTTTTTATATTGACTTAATAAGTAGTAAAGCGTATAATCACTTTAGTTGAGAACAAGAAGAAGCTTTCCCGCTTCTCGCCTAAGTTAAGTTGACCTCTGGGCTAATCGATATTTTCTGTTGATTAAAGGCGGGTAACTTCTTACCCGCCTTTTTCTTGTCCTCAAATTAACATGGAGGTGAAGAATTATACCAAAGAATTTGATATTAAACGACCAAATACGCGCTCGCGAGGTTCGTTTAATTAATGAAGATGGTGAACAAGTTGGTGTTGTAACAAAGGCTGAAGCTTTGCGCCAAGCTAATGTTGCAAGTTTAGATTTAGTTCTAATTTCGCCTAATGCCAAGCCACCAGTTGCCCGCATTATGGATTACGGTAAGTACCGGTTTGAACAACAAAAGAAGGTTAAGGAATCTCGTAAGAAGTCCAAAACCGTCAGTGTAAAGGAAATCCGTTTAAGTCCAACAATTGAAGGCAATGATTTCAACACTAAATTAAAACACGCTCGGAAGTTCCTTACTAAAGAGGAAGCTAAAGTTCGTGTTTCAATCAGGTTCAGGGGTCGAGCAATTACTCATAAGGAATTAGGTCGCGAAGTATTAGAAAAGATGGCCGAAGCTACTTCAGATATTGCTACAGTGATTAGCAAACCGAAGATGGAAGGTCGGTCAATGTTTTTAATGCTTGCTCCCAAGAGTGATAAAAAATAATTAAAGTTAATTTGGAGGAATTAGAAAATGCCTAAAATGAAAACCCACCGCGCTTCTGCTAAGCGTTTCAAAAGAACTGCTTCTGGTCAATTAAAGCGTCATCACGCTTTTACTGGTCACCGTTTCCATGGCAAGACTAAGAAACAACGTCGTCATTTGAGAAAGGCTGCATTAGTTTCACGCAGCGACTTGAAGCGCATCAAACAGATGCTCTCTCAAATGCGTTAATCATTAAATAAAAACGATATTTAGGAGGAATTTTAGATGCCAAGAGTTAAGGGTGGAACAGTTACACGTAAACGTCGTAAGAAGGTTATGAAGCTTGCCAAGGGTTACCGTGGCGCAAAGCACATGCAATTTAAAGCTGCAAGTACACAATTATTTGTTTCTTACAGATATGCATTCCGTGACCGTAGAAGACGCAAGAGCGACTTTAGAAAATTATGGATTGCTAGAATCAATGCGGCAGCAAGACAAAATGATCTTTCATATTCTAAGTTAATGCACGGCTTGAAAGTAGCTGGTGTTGACATTAACCGTAAAATGTTAGCTGATATTGCTTATAACGATTCAAAGACCTTTGCACAATTATCTGAAACTGCTAAAAAGGCTTTAAATTAATTTAAAAATGGCGCATTAGCGCCATTTTTTTATGTCAAAATTTATCACTTCGTACTATTTTTTGATATATTAGATTAGGGAAATGTTAAATGAAGGGGAAGTTGAATGTTATTCAGGCCACGTTATACAATTGACACAATCTATCATTTAGATACTGACGTGCTTAAACAGATGGGAATTAAAGCTGTCTTCTCAGATTTAGATAACACGCTTCTTGCATGGAATGAGTTCGAAACAGCCAAGAAGATGGATGAACTTAATCGCCGCCTGGCTGCTGCTGATATAAAATTGGTGGTCATTTCTAATAATAATGCTGAGCGAATTGGTAAAGTGCTAGATCCTTATCACATTGCTTATGTCGCAAAAGCTAAAAAGCCGTTACCCTTTGCTATAACTAAAAAGCGGGAGAATATGAATCTTTCGCAAAAGCAGGTAATGATGGTTGGCGATCAATTAATTACTGACATTCAAGCTGGAAATTTAGCTGGAGTAAAATCAGTTTTGGTTAAGCCATTAATTCAAACAGATAAATGGAATACCAGAATAAATCGTTTTTTTGAGAAAATTATCTTTTTCTTTTTAGCTATTTCACATCCAGTTACATTCAAGGAGACATTAAAAAATGGATGATAATATTATTTGTATCGGTTGTGGAGCTGATTTACAATCCGATAACCCCGAAGAAGCGGGCTACTTGCCTGCATCGCGTTTAAAAAAGGCAGTGGAAAGTGAAGATGAGGGTAACGACATCTATTGTCAGCGTTGTTTTCGTTTACGGCATTATAATGAAATAATGCCAGTGGATGCTGATAACGATGACTTTTTGGCCTTACTCAATTCACTAGCTTCTAAAAAAGCATTGATTGTCAATGTGGTCGACCTTTTTGATTTTACTAATTCACTTTTATCTTCATTAAAGAGATTTGTGGGTGATAATGAATTCATCTTGGTTGGAAATAAATTTGATTTATTTCCCCTAAATTCAAAACAAAGTAAAATTAAGGATTGGATGCGTCAAGAAGCTAATCGAGTTGGACTATTTCCCAAAAAGATTTTCTTAGTTAGTGCTAAAAACAAAAAGAACCTAACTGAGTTAATTTCATATCTAAATAAGGGTTCACGAGATAAAGATGTCTATTTTGTCGGAATGACAAATGTTGGTAAGTCGACTTTATTAAACGCGATTATTGATGAAATGGGAGACGTAAAGAATCTGATTACAACTTCCCATTTTCCTGGTACTACTTTAGACAAAATTGAAATTCCGTTGGAAAATGGTCATTTTTTGGTTGATACACCGGGAATAATGACGGAAAATCAACTGGCTACGCGGTTAAATGCTAAAGAATTGGCAGTAATATCACCGCAAAAGCCTCTTAAACCGGCTACTTACCAATTAAAACCTGGTAATACGTTGTTTTTAGCGGGTTTGGGCCGAATTGACTTTTTAAAGGGGAACCCTGCTAGCTTTACTGTTTATGCTGCACGTGGTTTATATATTCACCGGACAAAAACAGAAAACGCTACAGAATTTTACCAAAGACATGTAGGAGAATTGCTTAATCCGCCAGAGGATGCCAGCGAATTACCAGAACTTAAGGGGCAGGAATTGCATACTTCTTATAAGAGTGATTTACTTTTTGGTGGAATAGGTTTTGTGACGGTTCCGGCAGATTGTTTAGTTAAAATCTATACTCCTGGTAAAATTGGCTTAGGGATTAGACGTGCGTTAATTTAGAGGAAAATATGATTGCAATTGCAAAAAGTTTTGAGAAAACTCCGACGGTTGAGCTAAAAGAAGAAAAAATTGAGCCTAAAAAAGGTAAACAGATTGGTATCTTAGGCGGTACTTTTAATCCGGTACATACAGCACATTTAATTGTGGGTGAACAAGTTTTGAGTAAACTACATCTTGATGAAATTTGGTTTATTCCAACTAATATTCCCCCATTAAAAGATGCTCCGGTCGTTTCAGCGCAAGATCGGGCAAACATGCTTAAACTAGCTACGCAGGATAATCCGCATTTTCAAGTAAAAATGTTTGAATTAACCCGCGGTGGGGTTTCTTATACCGTTGATACGTTGCGTTATTTGCATGAACTACACCCTGAAAATCAATATTTCTTGATTATGGGAAGTGACCAAGTAAATAACTTCCAGCAATGGAAAGAGCCAACCAAAATTGCGCAATTAGCTACCTTAGTTGGCGTAAAGCGTGCTGGCTACCCACAATCAGGTGAATTACCGATGATTTGGGTTGATGTACCCGGATTGGACGTGAGTTCAACTTCAATTAGGCAAACTATTGCAATGGGGGGTTCAATTAGGTATCTTGTACCTGATTCAGTTAGAAATTATATTCAAAAAAAGGATTTATATCATGAATGAGTTGTTTTTTAAAAAAACATTTTCGCCGTTAAGTAGCGATGAGATTGTTAACCGGGAAAAAAATAATATGGATCAGCGCCGTTTTGATCATTGCATTGGTGTTAGTCAAACTGCACGAAAACTCGCTAACTTAAATGGCTATGACGAAGATAAAGCAGCTTTAGCTGGCTTTATTCATGACTATGCTAAGCAGGTTTCAGCCGCAGATTTTCAAAATGCCATTAAAACGCAAGGATTTGATCTAGATTTACTCAACTGGGGCCCCGCAATTTGGCATGGCATCGTAGGAACATATTTTATTAAACGTGATTTAAAAATTACGGATGAAGAGATATTGACAGCTGTAAGGCGGCATACAACCGCTGATACAGAAATGACCATGCTCGATAAAATTGTCTTCATGGCGGACTATATCGAACCTGGAAGAATTTTTGCTGATGTGGATGAAGCTCGTCAAGTTACTTATGAAAATTTAGACAATGGTGTGGGGTATCAACTGGCTCACACTCTAGAACATTTGGTTAGTCGTCGAAGTAAAATCTATCCACTTACATTAGATTCCTATAATGTGTGGAGTATCAAAAAATAGTAAGGAGAAAAATTGACTAGTAAAGAAATCTTAACTTTTGCGTTAAAAGCAATCAGCGATCGCCATGGTGAGGATACTGCAGCTTATGATATGCAAGGCTACAGCATTTTAGCTGATTATTATGTTGTTACCAGTGCAGGCTCAAATCGCCAATTACATGCGATTGCCAATGCCATTATTGACGAAGCACATAAATCTGACTTTTATGATTATCGTGTTGAAGGATCTAGCGAGTCTAACTGGCTTTTACTTGATCTTGGCGATGTTGTTGTTAATGTCTTTACCGAAGAGGCACGTGACTTTTACAATGTTGAAAAGTTATGGACTAGTGGTAAAAAATTAGAGTTAGAGGAAGATTAGCAAAGCATGAGTGTAGTCGGGATCATTGCTGAATATAATCCCTTTCATAGTGGACATGAGTTTTTAATGAACCAAGCTCGTTATATTGCGGGAGACAAAGATCCAATAGTGGTGATAATGTCTGGAAATTATGTTCAAAGAGGCGAAATGGCGATCATGGATAAATGGTCGCGAGCAAAAGCTGCACTTGAAAGTGGTGCTGACCTAGTCTTTGAACTACCTTTTTCGACGGCGGTGCAGCCTGCTGACCTATTTTCTTTAGGTAGTATTGATCAATTGGCTAAGTTAGGTGTGACTGACTTAGTCTTTGGTGTAGAAGATGCAACGCAAAATTTTGCTTATTTAGGCAGTAAGATTGCTGAAATACCACAAAGTCACATGGACTTTAACGATTATAGTCAGACCTATTCAACGCAATATAATCAAATGGTTGCCCGTGAAGTTGGCCATGAAGTTAACGAGCCCAATGCTATCTTGGCTTTGGCATATGCCGTAGCTAATCATAATTTGGGTACGCCACTGTCTCTGCACCCAATTAACCGAATTGGTGCTGGTCATGATGATGACTTGCAAAGTAATGGTGTAGTTCAAAGCGCGAGCGCAATTCGCAATATCATCTTGCATAGTCAGGTAAATGCTGAATTAGAGCAGTGGATGCCTAAGAAAGAAGTTCAAAACTTATACCAGCAAAAGGCATATCCGAATTGGAATATTTTGTTTCCGTTTCTAAAATATCGGCTTGAGTCTTCGTCGGTTGAGCAGCTACATGATATTTATCAAATGAGTGAAGGGCTTGAATATAAGCTTAAGCAGGAAATTCATTTAGCACGTGACTTTACGGAATTTTTACGACGGATAAAGTCCAAGCGCTATACCTATTCGCGATTGCGCCGTCTTGCACTTTATACGTTGCTAAACGTTACACAGGATGATATTATCGCCAGTTTCAATGATGAAGCATTATTTTTGTTAGGATATAGCAAATTAGGGCGAAATTACTTAAAGCAGATTAGAAAAGCTACAGCTGCTAATATCATTTCTAAGGTTGATCAAAAAAATAGCCGTCAGGGCTCAATGCACTTACAGTTACGGGTTGACCGCTTATTTGAACAAATAGTGCAGGTTGATCAGAACTTTGGTCGACGTCCGTTGGAGGTTTAATATGCTTACTATTAACTTTTCACAGATTAAGAATAATAGGGAACCAATCACTTCACTTAAGCAGGAAGTCCAAGTGCGTCCTGAATTTTTAGAGCGCAGTAAAGATTTGGTTTACGAAGTAAAAAATGTGCTTGTTACTGGCCAATTATTTTATAATTCGCCATATGTAACAGGAGATTTTCAGGTTAAAACGAAGCTCGTCGTTCCTTCGAGCCGCAGTTTAGCACCGGTTGATTTCGAGCAAGATTTTCATTTTACGGAAAATTACACCGAAGATGAAGTATCTAAGGAAAAGCTAGACGAGAGTGAGATTCCAATTGTTAAAGTGGACGATGATAAAATCGATTTACAGACTGCAATTGAGGACAATATTTTGCTTAATATTCCAATTACCATTTTGACTCCGGAGGAAGAAAAAGAAAATGTTTATCCCGAAGGCGATGGTTGGTCTGTTATCTCAGAAGAAGCGTTTGATAAGAGCAAAAAAGATCGCGTAAACCCAGCTTTTGCAAACCTAAAGACATTATTTGATGAAAATAATAACGGTGAAAATAAAGATAAATAATAGTATAAAATAGTGCAAAAATCAGTGATATTCATATCCTGATTTATTAATCTTGTTTTAAGAGCTTTTTTAAAGTATGCTTAACTTATTAAAAGAAATTTAACTTGATTAAGCATTTAATAGTGAATATAGAGGATGAGAAGAATGGCAAGAATTTTAATTGTTGAGGACGAAAAAAACTTAGCTCGTTTTGTTGAGTTGGAGTTAAAACACGAAAAGTATGACACAGTTGTTGAGAGCAACGGACGTAAAGCTTTAGACCTTGCACTTAACGAAGACTTTGATGCAATTTTGCTTGACCTGATGCTGCCTGACTTAAACGGTTTGGAAATTGCTCGTCGTGTACGTCAAGTTAAGAGTACGCCAATTATAATGATGACGGCGCGTGATTCTGTTATTGATCGTGTTTCTGGACTTGATCATGGTGCTGATGATTACATTGTTAAGCCATTTGCGATTGAAGAATTATTAGCACGGCTTCGTGCTGTTTTACGCCGAGTTAAGATCGAAAAAGAAGCTTCCGATGACACAGTCGAAAAGAAGGTCATCAAGTTTAAGGACTTAACAATTGAAACTGCAAACCGGATCGTTCGTCGCGGTGACGGTAAGGCTGTTGACTTGACTAAACGTGAATACAACTTGCTAATGACGTTAATTAAGAACAAGAACAATGTTGTAAGTCGCGACCAATTATTATCCAAGATTTGGGGACCAGGTTCTAATATTGAAACCAATGTTGTTGAAGTTTATGTTAGATACCTTCGGAATAAAATCGACATCCCTGGTCAACAATCATATATCAAGACCGTTCGGGGTACCGGATATATGGTAAGAGATGAAGATGATGAAAAGAAGTAAGAAACAGGAAAAATTAGGGACCAAGCACTCATCTATTATTGTACGTTGGGTCAGTATTGTCGCTTTGACAATTATGGTCTCTTTTATTATCTTTTCGGTCATTATTTATTCGATTGTTGGTCAGCAATCAATGGTGCAGCAAAAAGAAACTTCGCGTGAAATGGTGGTTAAGCTTAATGACAGTTTAAACCAGATTCATGGCGAGTTGCAGATATCTAATGTTGTTCCTGCGCTTACACCATCGGCACGAAAAATCTTGCAAGGCAATCCGCCAATTAATCCTGATGAGCATCCCAATAACGCCTTCAATGATGACTTGTTATCTTCACTAACAAATAAAGATTTAAACGTGGTCGTTTATAACCTTGAAAAAGAAGATGTATTTGATAACGGCGGTGTAATTCCTAAATTTAAACAATTTAAGGGTAATTTTCATTCAGAAACCGTCTATAAGGGCCGGCGAAAAGAATTGCTAACTTACCAGAAGGTTCGTGATGCGCATAAGGGTAAGGTAACTGGTTACATTGTTGTTGCCAATAAAATGTCTTACTATAACGGCTTGATGAAGGACCTTCTCAAATGGATGATTCGCATATCTGCAGTTGCAATTATCTTTTTCACGTTAATCGCATTTATCATTGTGCGTGGGATCGTGAAACCAATTAAGGAAATGTCGCGGGTTGCTCTGGAAGTTAATGCGGATCCAAACAGTACTGCCCGAATTAGCGACTTTCACCGGCACGATGAACTGCAGGAATTAGCGGTTTCGCTTAATCAAATGCTTGATCGTATGCAGCGTTATATTGACCAGCAAAAAGAATTTGTTGGGGATGTTTCGCATGAGTTGCGAACTCCAGTGGCGGTAATTGAAGGGCACTTGAATATGCTTGAACGCTGGGGTAAAGATGATCCGGAAATTCTTGAGGAGTCAATTAAAGCTTCTCTTCAGGAAGCCAAAAGAATGCAGCATTTAATTCAGGAAATGCTAGATTTAACTAGAGCTGAACAGATTAATGTTCAATACCCGAATGCTGTTACCAATGTCGCTGATGTCTTGAAACGTGTTGCTGGCGACATGTCAATGGTTCATAAAGATTTTGTCATCAGACTTGATATGGATGATATGCCGCAAGATACGCAAATTCAAATTTATCAGGGACACTTGGAACAATTACTTGTTATCTTGGTTGATAATGGCATCAAGTATTCAACTGATCGCAAGGAAATCAACATTTCTGCTGGATTAGCGCAAAACGAGGTTCATATTATTGTTCAGGACTTTGGTGAAGGGATTTCTAAAGAAGATCAAAGCAAGATCTTTAACCGGTTCTACCGTGTTGACAAGGCACGGACGCGCGAAAAGGGCGGTAACGGTTTAGGCTTATCGATTGCTCAAAAATTAGTTCATAGTTATCACGGCAAAATTGGCGTTGATTCAGTTGAAGGACAAGGAAGCCAATTTATAATTGCATTCCCATCTCTAACGAAGAAGCAAGCCCAAAAGTTGCGTGAACGTGATCAAGCTGAGAAAGCTAAAAAGGATAAATAGAAACTAGGACAGTTTAATAAATTTAATTGAGGACTAATAGCCGATATTTAATCGGGATTAGTCCTCTTAGTTTTGCTTCAATTTTTTCTTGCTTAGATAATTTACCCATAATAAAAGCCTCGAAGTTGTCCTAACTCCGAGGCTTTTATCGTTTTACCGCAAGCTATCTTGTGCTTGCAAGCTACTTAATGTTTATGATGCTGTTTTCCTTTATTCCGGTTACGCAGATTTTGATGTAATTCTTGCGTCTGTTTATTAGCTTTAGGTGCCGCAGAAGATTGATTGAGCAACTCATCAATTTTTTCTTGAGTAACGACAGCCTTAATTGGCTCATGCTTTAGTTCTTCATCAACTTCTTTTTTAACTTTTGGCATAATGATAAAGGTAACAATTAATTGTTGAATAACTGAAAAGATATTACCGGCTGCCCAATATAATGCAACTGAGCCTGATACAGACAGTGAAATAAATAGTGTCATGAGCGGATTCATCAGCATCATTGATTGCATTTGTTTTTTCTGTTCTTTCGGAATGCCAATTAAAGAAATATATCCTTGTAAAAAGGCAAAAATTGTCGCAATGATTGTTACCGAAATTGATCTTTCACTAAGTGAAATGCCAAAGAAAAATGAATGGGCAAGTGGCTTGGAATACATTACCGCTTGGTAAATCCCAATCATAATTGGAAACTGAATAATCAGTGGCAGACAGCCCATTCCGCCTGTTAACGAAAGATTATTCTGCGAATACAATTCGCGTTGCCAAGTGCCAAGAGTCAATTGCTGGTCTTGAGTTAAGTCCTTGCGCTTCATTGTCTCTTGAATTAGCTTCATTTGCGGCTGAACGCGAGCCATTTTTTCCTGTTGTGTCGTCGACTTCTTCTGCTGGTTAAGCATTAGAGGAAGAAGAACCATTCTAACAACAAAGGTCATTAAGATAATGGCCCAACCAGCTCCGTTAGCACCACCGATAACGTGGGAAAAATAGAGCATGACATTTTGTAATGGTTTTCCAATAAAATTATAGATTGTGCCATAGAAAAAGTCTGTAGGAGGTTTAGTAACTCCTTTGCCATTTTGCGCACAAGCGGTAACAATTAACATGACTGCAAAACAAAGTGCAGCTAATCCAATATATTTGCGAAATTTCTTCATTCAATTCACCATAATGTTTATTTTTAAAGTCAATACTTAATATAATACATGAAAACCATGCATTTTGGCTACATTTGCCAGCTTTTCTTTTTTAATCGTTGAGATTTGTGCATAAGGAGATACATTTTGGGGCAGCTCCTTAATAAATTGGTTGACGTGGTCAAGACTTGTCTGTAAAGTGATTGTTACGGTTTGATCGCTATTATTGCAAACATTACCCGTAAGCCCCATTTTGTTGGCAAGGTTTAGAACACTCCACCTGAAACCAACGCCTTGAACTACACCTGAAGCGGTTAGTTTCCATGTTTCAAATGAATCTTGCGCTGATTGTGACTGTTTTTCGTGTCGATTATTGAAAAATGCCATGATGGTTCCTTTCTAATGAAAATTAAACTCAGTCTAAGTCGATTTTACCATTTTATTTGATAGATATTACATTATAATAAAGTTTGAAAGAAGATGCTTACTAAATGGAACAACTTAGTTCAGTTAATAATAAACTGATTAAAGATTTAGCTAAATTAAAACAAAAGAAATACCGTGAAGATACTGGCTTATATTTAATTGAGGGCTTTCACTTAATTGAAGAAGCGTTTAAAGCTAGTTTAAATTTTGTCGATTTGCTGGGAACCGAGCAAGCGTTAAATCAAGTAGCAGAAGACTATCAGGTTGACCTAGATGGTAAAAATATTTATTTGATTAATTCAGCCATTGCTCATCATTTATCTAGTACCAAAAATTCACAAAACATCTTTATGGTCTTAAAGATAGCTCAACCCAAGCAATACCCTTTTAATTTTGGTAAATGGGTTTTGCTAGATAATGTATCAGATCCTGGCAACGCCGGTACAATAATTAGAACTGCGGATGCAGCTGGTTTTGACGGCGTAGTTTTATCGCCCAATAGTGTTGATATTTATAATCCTAAGACGCAGCGTGCAATGCAGGGAAGCCAGTTCCATATCAATATCATCAATGCTGACTTAGTTGAAGTAATCAATGCACTAAATGACAATGCCATACCGGTTTATAGCAGTATGCTAGATAAAACTGCCAAGCAGTTACAAGAATTTGCCCAAGTAGCGCAGCTTGGTTTGGTTATTGGCAATGAAGCACATGGGGTTAGTGACGAGATTGCGGCAATTTGTGATGAAAAATTATATATCCCGATTAAAGGCCAAGCAGAATCCTTGAATGCCGCCGTAGCGGCTGGTATTATTATTTACCACTTTGCATAATGGATTGTCCTTGTTTTTAGTAAGTGTTTTTTTTATAATAAGTTGATATCATTGCTTTGCTGTGGGAGGAATGGATTATGGCTAAAGACGATAAAACTAAGGGTTGTTCTGACTGTTTAGGGACAGATTATGAGCACTGTCAGCATTTTATAAATGCATTTAAAATCATTGGTAAAAAGTGGAATGGGCTAATTATTAGTTCCCTTTGTGCTGGTGATTATATGCGTTTCAAGGATTTGGCTCAGTGCGTTAAGGCATGCTCTGACCGTGTCTTAGTTGAGCGTCTGAAAGAACTAGAGCAAGCAAAAATTGTCAAGCGTTCAGTTGACAGTAAAACCAAAATCATTTCATACGGTCTAACTAAAAAAGGCGAAGATCTCAAGCCGGTTTTTGATCAAATTCATAATTGGGCAGATAAATGGGTTTAATGAGAATTTGATATTTACTTGCAAGTTTGATTGAAATGAATTATTCTTATAGTTAATTACAGAAAGTAAGATTAGTAGCAGCGATCATTTATTCAGAGAGACTTTTTTATTAAGCTGAAAGAAAAGTTTAAACGGATCTGTGAATTTCATCTTACTAGTAGGATCTAATCAATTCCGGTATTCGCCGTTATCGAAAACTTAAGTGTGGGTTATTAATGCCCAAACTAGGGTGGTACCGCGAAGCTTCGTCCCTTTTAGGGAACGGAGCTTTTTTATTTGAAAGGAAATAGTTATTTATGGATTTATTTGAAAGGCTGAAGGAGCTGCGTGAGCAGGGCTTAAGCGAAATTTCTCAAGCTAAGACTGAAGAAAAGCTGAATGATGTTCGGGTTAAACTTGTCGGACGCAAAAGTAAATTAACTGAAATTTTGCATTCAATGAAAGAGGTTGAACCTGAAAAAAGACGAGAAGTTGGGCAAAACGTCAACAAAGTCCGGGATTTATTTAACCAAAAACTAGATGATGCCAAAAATGAAATCGTTGAAAAGTTGGTTGAAGAGCAGCTCGCGAAGGAACAAATTGATGTTACTTTGCCAGGTCGGATAACTCATTTGGGCGTAAAGCATCCAATTAATATCATTCTTGATGATTTGGAAAATTATTTTATTGGAATGGGCTATCAAGTTGTTCAAGGTCCTGAAATTGAAACTGATCATTACTGTTTTGAAATGATGAACTTGCCTAAGGATCACCCAGCTCGCGATATGCAAGAAACCTTCTATGTTGATAAGGAAGACCTATTACGGTCGCAAACTTCTGGCGATCAGGCACGAGTTTTAGAAAAACATGATTTTACTAAAGGTCCTTTAAAAATGGTAGGCCCAGGTAAGGTTTATCGTCGTGATGATGATGATGCAACGCACTCACATCAATTCATGCAAATGGAAGGGCTCGTTGTTGATGAAAATATTACAATGGGTGATTTGAAGGGAACGCTAGAATTGATGACTAAACATGTTTTTGGTCAGGATCGTGAGACCCGTTTGCGTCCAAGTTACTTCCCATTCACTGAACCATCCGTCGAAATGGATGTTTCCTGTTTCAACTGTGACGGCAAGGGCTGTCCAATTTGTAAATATACTGGCTGGATCGAAGTTTTGGGAGCAGGAATGGTTCACCCTAATGTACTTGAAAATGCTGGTGTTGATTCAAATAAATATGGCGGGTTTGCTTTTGGTGTTGGACTCGACCGGTTTGCGATTCTTAAATATGGCATTGATGACATTCGTGATTTCTATACCAATGATGTCCGTTTCTTAGAACAATTCAGTAGGGAGGAAAGATAATGCTAGTTTCATATCAATGGCTACAAGATTTTCTAAAATTGGATCAGGATCCAAATGAATTAGGTGAAAAAATTACTAGGACAGGTGTCGAAGTCGCCGAAGTAAAGCACCCTGAAGAAGGTTTGAAAAAAATCGTCATCGGTCATATTTTAGACTGTGAGCCAATTGAGGGCACCCACCTTAATTTAACTCACGTTGATGTTGGTGAAGATGAACCTCATCAAATTGTCTGTGGTGCTCCTAATGTTGCTGCAGGCGAAGATGTTGTTGTAGCCCTTCCTGGGGCCCGCATTGCCGACAACGTTAAAATTAAAAAGGGTAAATTACGTGGTTATCAATCTGATGGTATGATCTGTGGTTTACAAGAAATTGGTTTTGCTGATAATCTTGTTCCAGAAAAATATACCGATGGAATTTATGTCTTTCCTCAAGATGCTGATGTTAAGCCTGGTGAAGCTGCTTTTGCACCCTTAGGAATGGATGATTATATTTTTGATTTTGATATCACTCCTAACCGGGCAGATACGCTGTCAATGGAAGGTTCTGCCTACGAGGTAGGTGCCATTGTCGACGAGCCGGTTAAAATTGAAGACGTAACTTTAAGGGCAGATGGTCCTGATTGGACAAGCAATTTTAACACCGAGGTTGATTCTCAGCTTGCTCCGAAGTTTTACCTACGCAAGATTAGCGGAGTAAAAGTTGCTGACAGTCCGCTTTGGCTGCAAAAACGCTTGTGGAATGCCGGAATTCGCCCAGTTAATAATGTCGTTGATGTTACTAACTACGTGATGCTGCTAACTGGCCAACCGATGCATACGTATGATGCCAGAGCATTTGCAACTAACAAGCTGGTAGTTAGAAAAGCTAACAAGGGCGAAAAACTCACGCTCCTTAATGATAAAAATGTTGACCTTGATCCAGAAGATATTGTAATCACGAACGGTAACGAAGTGGTTATGATGGCCGGTGTAATGGGTGGACTTAATTCAGAAATTAAGGACGACACTACAGATGTTATTCTGGAGTCAGCAATTTTTGATCCAACTTTGATCAGAAAAGCAGCATTACGCCACGCTAATCGAACCGAAGCTTCCAGTCGCTATGAAAAGGGCGTTAATTGGGATGCAACTAGAAGAGCGCTTGACATAGCTGCCTTATTATTACGCAATGACGCTAACGGAACAATCAACGAAGGCGTCATTACCGCTACCGAAACTGAGCGTAAGCAAGATGTTATTCATACGACCATTTCATATTTAAATAAGACACTTGGCGCATCAATTTCTGCTGCTGAAATTAAACACTTGTTTGAAAGACTTAATTTTGCCGCACAAATCGATGGCGATAATTTAACTGTTGAAGTACCTTCAAGACGTTGGGATGTGGCTATCGCTGCTGATTTAGTTGAAGAAGTTGGCCGACTTTATGGCTATGATAATATTAAATCAACCCAGCCAGTTTTAGCAGAAACTCATGGGGGCTATTCTGAAAAAGAAGAAGCTATCAGACGAATTAAAAATGTTGTTCAGGGACAGGGATTAATTGAAGCAATTTCTTATTCGCTAACCTCACCTGAAAAGGCTGTATCTTTTATGAGAGAACCCCAAAAAATGGTTCAAGTTCAGATGCCACTGAATTCAAGTCGTTCTACATTAAGGCAAAACTTGCTAACTGGTTTAGTTGATGCTGCCAGTTACAACATTGCGCGGAAGCAGAATCAACTAGCAATTTTTGAGCAAGGCCGTGTTTATGACTTTGAAAACAATACCTACAATGAGCATGAGCATCTTGCAGCATTATATTCTGGTAACGTGTATTTTGAAAATTGGCAACATGATAAAGAAAAAATTGATTTTTATTATGTGAAGGGGCAATTAACTAATTTATTCACTGCTATTGGTATCAATTCTAGTGATGTTGAATATAAAGCAGAGGTAATTGCTAAGATGCATCCGACTCGGACTGCTGGAATTTATATCAAAAAGCAGTACGTGGGGATGATCGGCATGATTAGTCATGACGTTACCCGTTCAAGCAAGGTAATGAGAGGTAGCGAATTATATGGCTATGAATTAGACCTTGATCTGATTGTGCCGTTAATTGTTAATCCTAAGACTGTTTCCAAAGCAGTACCTAAATTCCCGGCAATTGATCGCGACCTTTCAATCTTAGTTGAGCAAGATATTACCAATCAAGAAATTGAAAATGTAATTGAGGCAAATGGTGGCAAGTATTTGCACGACTTGCGCGTAATCGATGTTTATCAAGGGTCACATATTGAAAATAATAAGAAGAGTCTCGCGTACCGACTTCATTTCTTAAATGAGCAAGATACGTTAACTGATGAAGTTGTTAATAAAGTAACGGCTCAAATTACAAGTAGTTTAGAGAATCAACTTGGTGCGGAAATTCGTTAGAGGTTGACTTTAAGCACAGAAATCAATATTATAGACCAGTGCAAAAAGAATTTTAACTTTAAGGAGTAGGAAATTTTATGCCTGAGAAATCATATCCAATGACTGCCGAAGGAAAAGAAAAACTTGAGGCAGAATTAAAAAATTTAAAAGTTGTTAAACGTCCTGAAGTAATTGAGCGAATTAAGGTTGCGCGTTCTTACGGTGATTTATCTGAAAACTCAGAATATGATGCTGCTAAGGATGAGCAAAGTCATCTTGAAGATCGGATTAACGTTGTTGAAGAAATGTTAAAGTATGCTCATGTGGTAGATGCTAATTCAAGTGACCCCGATGAAGTAGCAGTTGGTAAGACTGTTACTTATACTGAGGTTGGTGAAGACGAACCAGAAACATACACCATTGTCGGAAGTGATGAATCTGATCCATTAAGTGGAAAGATTTCTAACGATTCACCAATTGCACAAGCAATTTTAGGCAAGAAAAAAGGTGAAACAGTCACTATTGCCACCCCTGGTGGTAAGTTCGACGTTGTTATCAACAAAGTTGAAGAATAAAACTATTTAATTAAAAAAAACAGATTACTGCAACCAGTAATCTGTTTTTTAGTATTTCTTAGTAAATATTACCGACTTGTAAAGTAGCGGTAATCCTTACTTTTATCGTAAATAACACCGCGAGCATTTTCGCCATTTGAAATAGAGAATTCCGCATTAGGGTAATGCTTTTTAACCTTTTCTTCTAAAAAGTTGCGCAGCATTGCATTATTAGCTAGAACCGATCCGGTCAGAGCAATCCGCATTGGCTTTGGCTCCTCATAGCGATCCATTCCGATAATAATATCGCGGGCAAGCAATTCAGCTTGCTCTTTAATTACAGCAGTAGCATCTTGATCACCATTATCGGCAAGCTTTGCCACGCTAACGGCCATTGAGGCAACTTCTGGGTTGGACATTTGGTAGAATTTAGCGGTCCCATCGACAATATTATCAGTCTTAAATAGGTCATTAAACATTGGGATTAAGGCATTTTCTTCGCGTTTGTCCCAGCTTAAAAGTGCGGCTTTTAAGGCAGTTAAGGCAATTGCATAACCAGAACCTTCATCACCTAAAATTGAGCCATAACCACCAGTGGTAATGATTCGCCCTTTTTGCAGGCCATTAAAGACTGAACCAGTACCAGCAATTACTAGTCCACCATCTTCACCTTCAAGCCCGCTATACAAGGCAAGTAGTGAATCTGTTACAGCTCTAGTAGGCAAATTGTTAACCTTGGCAGAAATTTCTGCAGCTACTTCAGGTGCATGCCCGATTACTGAAAGTCCAGCCATACCACATAAAATCCGTTGGCAATCACCGTCAATTTGGTCAATTAGTTGGTTAATAGCTCCGGTAATATTACTAATTGCATTGTCGTAATCTGTATTAACTTGTCCGGGGCCAGCTTCGCTGCGTTCAATTTCTTGACCGCTCATATCATAGGCAATTGCGGTAGTATGAGTACCACCAGCATCAACACCAATTTGGTATTCAAGTGTCATTTTTGTTTCTTCTTTCCATTTTAATCTTAGTCTTTATACTATTTATTTTATTACAAAAGAAATAAATACAGAAGATATTTTAGCAAAAGGCTTTCAAGTTCTTCTATCCTGACAGAGAATGATGATAATTAAAACAGCGCAATTATGCGGATTAACTAAAATCTGGTAAAATTTTGTCAAAGCAATGTCCAACTAATAGAATTGCACCCTAGTTTTTGGTAAAATAACCACTAGTTTAGTGAGGTTTGAGTTACGTGAAATTTTTTAAGAATAATCGAAAAACTAAATCTAATAGTACAAAAAATCAACCTTCAACGCCAATTAGAATGAAAATCATTTTGGCGATTATTTTTGTACTTTTTGCGACTTTAATTGGGCAGCTGGCTTATCTGCAAATTGGCTATGGGTCGCGGTTTAAAGCCGAAGTACAAAAATCAAATTCCGCCGTCGTTTCCAGCCAAGTACCTCGGGGAGTGATGTATGACAGCAAGGGCCGTATTTTGGTTGGTAATAAAGCCAAAAATGCTATTACTTATACTAAAAGTGTTTCTACAACTGCTGATGATATTTATTCTATTTCAAATAAGCTTAGCCAGTATATTCGCATCAAGAACGAAAAACCGACTGAACAACAAGTGATTGATTATTACTTGGGTGATAAGAAAAATAGTACAAAAGAAACCGCTAAAGTGCCCAAGTCAATCAGGGCAACAGAAGATGATGAACTAATCAATAATCGAATTCATGACCAAGTGCGGGCTGAACACATTAAATTAACCGATCGGGAAAAAACGGCGGCTCTGATTTATAACAAAATCTCGGGTGCCTATACTTTATCGACAATTTATTTAAAAAACAGCGATTTGACTGATAAAGAAATAGCTGAAGTTGGGGAGCACTTATCCGATTTACCCGGTGTTGGAATTGGAACAGATTGGCAGAGATCATATCCTAACGGGTCTTCAATTCAGAGTATTATCGGATCTGTATCAACAGAAAAGGCCGGCTTGCCAAGTGATAATTTACAATATTATTTAACTAACGGTTATTCTCGTAATGATCGCGTGGGTACTTCCTACTTAGAACAAGAATATGAGCCTTTATTAAAGGGAACTAAATCCACTAGCAAAATTTGGACTAAGAGTTCAGGCAACATTGAACAGACTAAGTCAGTTTACTCTGGTCAGGCTGGAGCAAGCTTAGTTTTGACCTTAGATGCCAAATATCAAAAAGAAGTGCAGAACTCTTTACAACAAATATATTCTTCAGCAATTGCTTCTGGTGCGGCTCGCTATTCAAATGGTGCTTATGCGGTTGCAATGAATCCTAAAACAGGTGCATTATTAGCTGTAGCCGGCATTAGTCGTGATCCGAAGAAGAATAAAACAACTAACAATGCTCTCGGTGTAATTAACCAAGCATTTGTTATGGGGTCTGCTGTTAAGGGAGCAATGGTTAGTGGCGGTTTAATCAATAACGTAATTACGCCAACTAATAATGTGTTACCGGATACGCCGGTTTATCTTCCAGGAACACCGATTAAAAAATCAGTTTATCCGGTTGGAACCTTTGGTGCCCTTGATGCTTCGACCGCTTTGGAAGTTTCCAGTAACATTTACATGATGCACTTGGCGATGAACTGGGTACATGCAAAATATATTCCTAAACAAGACATTCATATGCCTTCGACCGCATTTGATACTTTGCGGCATAACTTTAATATGTTTGGGTTGGGTCAAAAAACCGGCGTTGACTTGCCGGGTGAAATATCAGGTATTCAGGGTAAGTCTTTTAATGAACACGGAAATATTCTTTCTGGTTCTGTTCTTGACCTGTCATACGGTAACTATGACGCCTACACGCCAATTCAAATGGTGCAATATGTTTCAACTATTGCCAACGGTGGCTATAGGATGCAGCCATATGTTGTGCAGTCAATTGGTCGAACAGCAAGTAATGGCAAAAAGGTTTACATTGACTATAATAAAAAGCCTAATGTCCAGCTGAAAATTCCTTGGACCCCAAGTGAATTGGATGTTGTGCGGCAAGGCTTTTGGCGGGTAGTTCATGGAACCAATTCTTGGGGAACGGCCCACAAACTAAAGGATGTCAAGCCATCGATTTCAGGTAAATCTGGTACGGCGCAAACCTTTTACTATGATTCTGATCACCCTAACCAGAAAAATCCGCCGGAGTTGGTTAATGCCACATTTGTCGGGTATGCACCTTCTAACAATGCGGAAATTGCTACGGCTGTTGTCTTTCCAGGTTTAGACCCAGAATTAGAAGGGTCTTATACGCTGCAAATGACTAAGGCAATGGTTCAAGATTACTTTAAGCTACATAAAAAATAGAAATTTGGTAATTATCGCTGGTAAAAAGTCCAGAGAAATGCTAAACTTATACAGTCAGAATAAAGAATTTAGGTGGTGAAAGAAATGGCAGATAACATCATTTTGGAATGCACCGAATGTGGAGATAGAAGTTACTTATCTAAGAAAAACAAGCGTAAGCATCCGGAACGTTTAAGTTTGAAGAAGTATTGCCCAGTTGAAAGACATACGACTCTTCATCGTGAAACTAAGTAATAAACTAACTATAGCAAGGGCCTATGCTCCTGCTATTTTTTGTATGGAATAAGCATGAATAAAAAAGAACTACGGCAAAAACAAAAAGAAAGATTGAGCAGTTTTGCGGATAGTACTGAAAAAGATACTGAAGATCAAGCTTTGCTCACGAATTTCATTAATTCACAAATTTTAGATGGCAAGGAAAGTATTGGAGTAACTTCTTCTTTATCATATGAAGTCGATACCTCTAAATTAATTGCCTATTTATGGGATCAGGGTAAGGATGTCTATTTAGCCCGCGCTAATGACAATCCTGAACGTTCACAAGATTTTCTTTCATATAATTACACTACGAAGCTTGGTAAAACAAAATTTGGTGTTGAGGAAGTTGAAGATCCTAAGGCAAAAGTCAATAACCAGCTTGACTTAATCATTGTTCCTGGTTTGGCCTTTGCTCGCGATTCCCATCAACGTGTTGGATTTGGTGGGGGATACTACGACAGATTTTTAGCTAAACATCCGAATGCAGCAACTGTTGCTTTGGCAAACTCACAAATGATTTTTGAAACCGCGACTTGGAATGTTGAACAAACAGATGTCACGATTCAAACTATTATTACGCCTAATTCAATCTTGCAAAAATAAATGAGGTTAAGATGAATCAACGACAATATTTGAAAAACTGTTATATTACTGTTGCCATTTTACTAACACTTTTGGTAGTCTTTTTAATTGAAGTGATGCAAGGTGGTTCAGAGAATGCCTATGTTTTAGTAAAAATGGGCGCAATGAATAATCTTGCTGTTGTGGGACAAAACCAATGGTGGCGTTTATTTACGGCTCAGTTTTTACATATTGGGATCATGCATTTAGCTTCTAATGCGGTGATGATCTATTACATTGGTACTTATATTGAACCATTATTGGGCCACTGGCGTTTTTTACTTCTGTATCTATCCGCTGGTGTTGGGGGCAATTTGCTTAGCTTGGCTCTTGGTAGTGACAGTTCTTTAAGTGCTGGTGCATCGACTGCGTTATTTGGCCTTTTTGGTGCCATGACTGCAGTTGCAGTTAAGAATCGTGCCAATCCAGTTATTTCTTATTTAGGTAAGCAGGCTTTTTGGCTAGCTGTGATTAATATTGTGCTTGATTTGTTTTCGCCTAATATCGATATTCAGGGCCATATTGGCGGTTTAGCAGTCGGCTTTCTAATTGCAATTATCCTCGGTGATCGGACAACCCACCATTATTCTGTTAAGGAAAGAGTGGTGGCTGCCGCCGTATTAATTGTCTATTGTGTGGCTACTGTCAGAATGGGTATGGTTATCAAATTATCATGAAAACTTTATACGATGTTCAACAACTTCTTGAAAAATATGGCATTATGGTCCATGTTGGCAAAAGAATTTGGGATATTGAATTAATGGCGCTGGAGCTTGATAATATTAATCGTGCGCATTTAATTGATCAGCATGAATATTTAATTGCTAAGCTAATTCTTCGCCGGGAACACGAATATGAAGAAAAGCTTGAGAAAAATAAGCATCGCTCCTAATTTAGGAGTATATTATTTTTATAAACTTTGATAGGAGAGAAGAAAATTTATGTCAACTGTTTTAATTATTGTAGACGTGATATTGGTTGTTATCATCCTTGCCTTTGTTCTGGTTTGGCTATGGAATAAAATTCAAACTAAGCGCTTAGGTAACGGTGATTTGACTAATGATGAGTTCAATCAGGGCATGAGAAAGGCTCAGATTGTTGATTTACGGGAAAAAGCTCCCTTCAAAAGAAAGCACATTGATGGGGCACGGAATTTGCCTTATACCATGTTGAAGTACCAATATACAGAATTAAGAGCAGATCTTCCAGTTTACCTTTATTCAGATTCGTTATCAGTAACTCTTCGTGCGGCAAGATTTTTACAAAAAAAGCACTTCTCTTCAATTAAATGGCTTAAAAATGGCTTTGATGAGTGGAATGGACGGACGAAATCATCTAAATATTAATTAAGGAACATGTTTGTCATTTTTTTCAAACGTGTTTTTTTAATTTTTAATATATAATTAAAAAAGTACAAAAGGGAAGCGAAAATGCAAAAAATCATAGTAATCGTAGGACCAACAGCGATTGGCAAAACCAGTTTGGCGATTTCTTTGGCACAAAAGCTTAACGCGGCTATTGTGTCGGGCGATTCGATGCAGGTTTATCGTGAAGTAGCAATTGGGACAGCCAAAGCAACACCTGAAGAGCAAAAAGCAGTCCATCATTACCTAGTCGACACGCGCTCGGTCTTTGAGCCATACTCCGTTGTTGATTTTGTTAAACAAGCCGAAACGGCGGTCAATACAATCGCAACCAAAAAAGAGTTACCGCTGCTCGTAGGTGGAACTGGCTTTTATGTCAATGCACTGTTAAACCAGATGCAATTAGGTGAGAAGAAGGAACAGCAGCAGACAATTGATGAAAAGTGGCAACAATTCTTGGCTTTAAATGGAGCGGAAAAATTATGGCAGGAATTAAACCAGCGAGATCAAGCCGCGGCCGAAAAAATTCCACTTAATAATACTCGGCGTGTACTACGAGCGTTGACTGTTATTGACCGAACCGGACAAAAGTTTTCTGAACAACAGGAAAAAATAATGCCACGGTATGATTATTTAATTATTGGTCTTAATGCAAACAGACAGGAAATTTATCGCAGAATTAATCTTCGGGTAGATCAGATGATGCAAGAGGGACTGTTAAGCGAAGCAAAATTTGTTTATCAAAATCGGGAAAAAGAGCACCAGATTTTGCAAGCGATAGGCTATAAAGAATTTTTTCCGTATTTTACCGGCGAAAGCACATTAGAGGATTGTATCTCAAAAGTTAAAGCTGCATCTCGGCGCTATGCCAAAAGACAGCTAACATACTTTAGAAATCAATTGCCCGTTGTCTGGTTTGACCCGTTAGATGACCCAGAATGTCAGATTAAGATAGAACAGAAAGTGAAGGAATGGTTGAATGAATAATTGGCCGCAAGAATTACAACAAATTGTTAACGAAATTGATCAACAGATTGCACCGCAATTAAGCAAAATTGATGATAATATCCTTTTTAACCAAAATAAGGTCTTACAAGCCTTTAAAGATAAAGCAGTTGCTGAAGCTGACTTAATCGGAAGTACTGGTTATGGTTCGGATGACAGTGGTCGCGATAAGCTTGATCGCATTTACGCGCAAATATTTCATACTGAAGATGCCTTAGTTCGCTCACAATTTGTCTCCGGTACTCATACCTTAGCAACAGCGATGGCTGGCAATTTGCTGCCAGGAGACGAGCTAACTTATATTACTGGTATGCCATATGATACACTGCAACAAGTAATTGGAATTGCGGGCGACGGCCGAGGAAGCTTAAAGTCATATGGCGTTAAGTTTTCCCATGTTCCTTTAAAAGACGGAGACGTTGATTTTGCAGCAGCTCGCAAGTTGTTATCTGAGCACCAACCTAAGATGGTTGTCATTCAGCGCTCTCGTGGCTATGACACACGTCAAAGCTTTACGGTTGAAAAAATCAAGCCGATGATTGCGATGATTCGTGAAGTTAGTCCTAATAGTATTGTCTTTGTTGATAATTGCTATGGTGAATTTTCCGAAAAGCATGAACCGACTGAGTTTGGGGCCGACTTAATGGCTGGGTCATTAATAAAAAATGCTGGCGGTGGATTGGCTAAAGTTGGTGGTTATGTTGTTGGTAAACATGAATTAATTGAAAATACTGCCGCCAGACTCACGGCTGGAGGAATTGGTAGAGAAGAAGGTGCCAGTCTTAACAACAACCTTGACTATTTTGAAGGCTTGTTTATTTCACCAAGTGTTACTGGTAATGCGATTAAAGGGGCAATTTATTCTTCTGCCTTATTGGCCAGAATGGGTGCTCAAGTATCACCAAAATGGGATGATGATCGGACAGACTTAATTCAGGCAGTTATCTTCCATGATAAAGATAAGATGATTAGATTTGCTAAAGCACTGCAAGAAAATTCTCCAATTAACTCGTTCGTTGATCCTGTCCCAAGTAATGATACTGGTTATGAGGATCAGGTAATCATGGCAGATGGTTCATTTGTCGAAGGTGCAAGCATCGAATTCTCAGGCGATGGACCAATTCGGCCGCCATACGCGATTTATATGCAAGGTGGCTTGACATATGCTCATGTCAAGATTGCTATCACTAATGCAGTTAATGAGCTCTTTTTCCAAAATTAATTTTTGCTTTGAAAAGGGCTTTAATTAAAGTAAAACTTTGGTAAAGATTAGCAAAAAGTGGTTAGACCACTTTGACTTTTATTTAATGTTTTGCTAATGTAATAATCAAGTTTTAGGCAGGGAGTTGAGTACTTGTCTAGGCTATACCAATTACAAGTTGTTTATATTTTTTAGGTGGAAAAGCATGACAAAGAAAATTACAGCAGATGATATAAGAAAAAGCGTCGCTAATGACGATGTTCGTTTTATTCGACTAACTTTTACTGACATTAATGGGACACTCAAGGCAGTTGAGGTGCCTAATAGTCAACTGGAAAAGGTTCTCACCAATGATGTTCGGTTTGACGGCTCTTCAATTGATGGTTTTGTTCGCTTAGAAGAAAGCGATATGGTTTTATATCCAGATTTCTCAACTTGGTCAGTATTACCTTGGACAGATAGCCAGGGGGGTAAGATTGGCTGCTTAATTTGTTCTGTTCATATGACAGATGGTAAGCCATTTGCAGGAGATCCGCGGAACAATTTGAAGCGGATTGTTGAACAAATGAAGGATATGGGCTTTTCCGCGTTTGATATTGGTTTTGAAGCTGAATTTCATTTACTTAAGCTTGATGAAAATGGGAACTGGACCACAAAGGTTCCTGATCACGCTTCATACTTTGATCTTACTTCTAATGATGAAAGTGCTAGTTGTAGGCGTGATATCGTTGAAACTTTGGAAAGTATTGGGTTTGAAGTTGAAGCAGCGCACCATGAAGTTGGCGACGGTCAACAGGAAATCGACTTTAAGTTTGATGACGCACTGACCACAGCCGACCGGGTTCAAACCTTTAAAATGGTTGTCCGTGAAATTGCCAAAAAGCATGGACTATTCGCTACATTCATGGCTAAACCATTACAGGGGCAAGCTGGTAACGGAATGCACACGAATATGTCGTTATTCAAAAATGGTAAAAATGCTTTTTACGACAAGAATAATAAATTCCACTTGTCTAATACAGCGCTCTACTTTTTAAATGGTATCTTAAATCATGCACGTGCAATCACTGCTGTAGCTAACCCAACAGTCAACTCATACAAGAGATTGATTCCTGGCTATGAAGCACCTGTATATATTTCTTGGGCTTCAAAGAATCGTTCACCAATGGTTCGCGTACCTTCGGCTGAAGAGGTTAACACCAGATTGGAAATGCGTTCAGCTGACCCGACGGCTAACCCATACTTATTATTGGCCGCATGTCTTGCTGCAGGACTTGATGGTATTAAGAGAGAAGAAATGCCAATGGATCCAATCAACTGCAACTTATTTGATGTTAGCGAAGAGCAGAGAAATAAGATGGGAATTAAGCCATTGCCTTCAACTTTGCACAATGCTCTTAAAGCTTTTAAGGAAGACAAGTTAATTCAAGATGCTCTTGGAAAGCACTTAACTCAAAGTTTTACAAGCTCTAAAGAACTTGAATGGTCGCAATATGCTGAAACTGTTTCTGATTGGGAAAGAAACAGATACATGGGTTACTAATTAAGAAAACCAACAACTTTCTTACTGGTAAATATAAAATAATAAAACACTGGATCTAATTGATTCAGTGTTTTTGTGTTTTATGAGGTAGACCAATTTTCTAAAAGAATTGTAGAACTATACTCATTAAGCCACTTATATTAGCAAAAACGAACCGCCTATTTAGTTAGCATCTGTTACTTATAAGCCATAGAAGTGCTAGAATATTAATATTAACTATTTTTTAGAGATAGTGAGGAGAAAATGGCTAAGGGAAAATCAATTTATACTAAGGATGTTATATTAGTGATGGTAGCATCGTTTTTCTTTATGTTTAGCACGATGTTCGTTAACCCATTAATCAACGGTTATGCCAAAAGTTTAGGTGCAAGCAGTGCATTTGCCGGTATTATTGTTGGTATTATGAGTATTGCAGCAATGTTTTTGCGGCCTATTGCCGGTAATTTAACTGATAAATTTTCAAAATATCAGCTTTCCTTTATTGGTGGAATTTTGATTATGATCGGTGTCATTGGCTATGTTTTTGCACCGGCTAGCGGCTGGCTATTACTGTTTCGCATTATTAATGGAACCGGTTTTGTATTATGCACCGTTTGTATGACTACTTGGTTAGCATTTTTAGTTCCGCGGCAATATGTCGGTCAGGCTATGGGCTTTTATGGTCTGATGAATGCGTTGGCAATGGCAGTTGCACCAGCTTTAGCAATTAATATCTATCAAAAGATTGGTTACCGGGAAGCTATAATTGCATCAGCTTTCTCGTCATTTTTAATGGTGATTATGATTCAATTTGTTGGTAATCGGGCGAACCCGCGAAAGCATGTCAAAAAACAAGATTTATCACACCACCTTAAAATTATTCAGAAAAATGTATTACCAATCGCACTGTTAACCACTTTGTTTGCTTTTCCTTATTTTGCCACCCAAGCTGATTTGGTTACATATGCTGAAGAAAGACATTTGCATGTTGCTGTCAGTTCCTTCTTTTTAATCTATGCGCTTGTACTCCTTTTAATTAGGGTTGTGCTAAAGAACTTATTTGATACTGTGCCTTTTGGGGTCTGGTTCTGGATTAGTTTAGCTTCTACTTTTATTTACATTATGTTGCTATCTGTGATGAAAAATAACTGGATCATGGCGTTGGCAGCGGCGTTTATGGCTATTGGGTACGGTGTCATTTACTCAATCTTACAGTCGACCGCGTTACTATTAGCTCCGATCAGTGAGCAGGGGCTGGCAAGTAGTACATTTTATCTTGGACTGGATGTTGGGATGTCCTTTGGCCCAATTATCATGGGCTTTGTCAATGATATCTTACCTGTAAAGTACTTTTACCCTATTCAATTGATTTTACTGCCACTCATGCTCTTGGTATATTTCCGTTACCGTAAACGGCTCAATAATGCTATTAACAATCATTAATAAAAATCCGATCACCAACTGATATTGGTAATCGGTTTTTATTTTAGTTATTAAATTTTTTTAGTTATTAAATTTTTCACCCCATGCCCACGGGTCTTCGTGCCAGGTTTTTAATGCTTCATATTCCTTAACACTGATATAATTCATTTCTTGCTCTTTTTTTAATAGTTCAGGATAAGTTAATAAGGGACTGAAATTAACACCAGCTTTGGCAAAGTTTTGCTTAGTATCTTTTAAATAATAAGTAAAAATAGAAGCAACACCGATAACATTGCCGCCTTCATTTTTAGTAGCTTTGACAGCATTTAAGACGGAACCACCAGTCGTGATTAAATCATCTATTAAAACAATTTTATCGTTGGCACTAAATCGCCCCTCAATTTGTCTACCCTTACCATGATCTTTGGGTTCAGGACGAACATAAATCATTGGTAGCGCTAATTTAGCTGCAACCCAAGCCGCATGAGGGATTCCAGCGGTTGCTACACCACCAATAATTGTGACATCTGGATAATTCTTTTTAATTAAGTCGGCAAGATCGGTAGCAATCCAGTCCCGTAAATCGGGGTATGAGACTGTTAACCGTAAATCAGTATAGATTGGTGAAAGCATTCCACTGGCATAGGTATATGGTTTGCTTGGGGAAATTGTAATGATTTTCTGTTCAACTAGTTTATTAATGATTTGTTCTTGAAACATTTAATTAAACTCCTTCTTAATTTTTTCATAGACAATAGCTGGTTCCTGAGCCTGCGTAATCGGACGGCCAACTACAATTGCACTTGAGCCGTATTCTTTAGCTTTTTGGGGTGTCGCGACGCGTTTTTGATCACCATTTTGATTTTCTGCTAACCGGATTCCCGGAGTTATGTAGAGAAAGTCTTCTCCAACTTGACTACGCAGATTGCTAACTTCCAGCGGTGAGCAGATAACGCCATCTGCTCCAGAATTTTTTGCGGTTTTTGCAAGGCTAACGACTTGCTCGGTCATGGGTAATGAACAGTTTTGCTCGTCTGCTAAAATTTGGTCTGAAATCGAGGTTAATTCAGTTACTGCTAAAAGCTTGGGCACTTCATTGCCAGCTTTTGTACCTTCAATTAAGCCTTTCTTTGCTGCTGCAATCATTGCACTACCACCAAGAGCGTGAATCGTTGTGCAATCAATCCCTAGCTGGGCCAATTGTTTAGCTGCTCCATATACGGTATTAGGGATATCGTGCAACTTTAAATCTAAAAAAATATGATAACCTTTCTGAACTAGTTCAGAAACGAATTCAGAGCCAGAGTGATAAAAGAGTTCCATTCCCACTTTTAAATAAGTTTCTTTGGGCGCGCCCAACTGTTTTAACAATTGTTGAACATCAGATAAATTGTCATAGTCCAAAGCTACAAATACTGCTTTTTTCATAAAACCTCCACAAGCAAAAAAGCCTATTATGGTACGAGAGTGCATCAAAATAGACTTTTTTCTCATTTAAGTCGTGTTTAACTTGCGGTCTCTCTGTACCGTTTAAAGTTCGTTAATTAAGAGCTTACCACCGGGATAGGCAAAATACAACAAAAATTTTGCTTTTAAAAAATGAGAAAACGTGTAAAATAGACCCCAAAATAATTGTAATGACGGAGAGCATTCATTTTTTGGAGGAAAAGATGACAAAAATTAGCGTTAATTTACCTGGACTAACGATGAAAAATCCACTTATGCCGGCCAGTGGCACTTTTGGGTTCGGTGATGTGCCTGCGGCGAAAAAGTTTGATTTAAACGAATTAGGTGTGTTAGTCATTAAAACCACAACACCTGAAGCACGAATTGGTAACCCACAGCCACAAATAGCGGTTCTCGATGAGGGTGTTCTAAACTCTGTGGGACTTACTAATCCTGGAGTCGATGAAGTAATTACGGCTAAGTTGCCGCCAATTAAAAAGCAATATCCCGAATTGCCATTAATGGCTAGTGTTGGTGGCGAAAGTAAGGCAGGCTATATTGAAGTTGCCCGTAAATTAGCAGATTCGGGCAAAGTAAATGCCTTAGAAATTAATTTTTCCTGTCCAAATGTGGCTGAAGGCGGAATGACCTTTGGCGTTCAACCAGCTTTAATTGAGGAGTTAACAGCAGCGATTAAGGCAGTCGTGGATGTGCCAATTTACATTAAACTGACGCCTAATGTCACGAGCGTGACCGAAATTGCTAAGGCTGCCGAAGCGGGTGGTGCAGATGGCTTATCCATGATTAACACCGTTACTGGAATGAGGATCAATATTGAAACCCGCAAACCGCGTCTTGGTAATAATATTGGCGGCTATTCTGGTGCGGGTGTTAAGCCAATTGCTTTGTATCAAATTAATCAGGTTCGCCAAGTAACGGACTTGCCGATTATTGGCATGGGTGGAATTGAAAGTGCTCAAGATGTAGTTGAGTTTATGCTAGCTGGAGCAAATGCAGTAGCTGTTGGCAGTGCACACTTTAAGGATGCCCTTATCTGTCCGCACATTGCGCAAGATTTGCCTGTAATACTTGAAAAATTAGGTGTTGCTGATATTAATGACTTAGTTGGTCAAGTAGAATTTAATTAGATCAGGAAAACGCAAAATCCGCTAGGGAAGCTTGCGCTTTTTATTTAATAGGCAGCTTTACTTTCTAGCTTTATTATAATATTATTAAATAATAAAAATACTATTTAATTTTTGTTTTTAGTAATTGAAATTAAAGGCGGCGCAAAGTAATCATGTTTGAGTTGAAATTAACTAGTAAAGTCAGAATGTGGCTAATGGCAGCTGTCCAATTTTTAATAGGTTTATTTGGATATTATCATGCAAGTTCTAATTTCCGTTCAACATATCTGATAACATTTTTAATGATTGAGCTTTTAATCTTGGCATGTTCATTTATTCCCAAGATTGTTGCAAAAGTACCCGAAAAAAATGCGCAATTATCCGCTAATCAAAAATTCGAGCGTGGCATGGGGTTAGTGCTGGTCGCAATATCATTATTTTGTTTTATGCTAGATAATGAGACAGTTCTGTTAATAACACTTGATACTGGGTTGCTATTTGCACTTTTTCCTGCTGAGCCTGCCTTTTCTCTTTGGAAATGATTTTTTTACTTGGCATTTTAAAGTGATCGATTTTTACAAACAAATTATTACTAACGGTGAAAAGGATTAAAAAGGTTTAAGGTAAAAAGAGATGTTAACTTCTAAGTTTACGGGCAAGCAGATAATGAGAATTACCGCTTTTTTTGCAGTTTTTGTTGGAATAGTTAATTATTCTGATTTTAACTCAAAACAAGGGCTATTTTACCTGCTTTTTTGGGTTGGGCTTGGAGTAATTTTCTTCGCTCTGTCTTTTAGCCAAAAAGTGGTTAAAAAATTTTATCCTCATGAAGTCGGCGCACGCCTATCTTCTTTGCAGAAATGGGAAAGAGTTATTGGGCTTATTATGATTATCTTTGCCGCGCTTGACCTCTTGTTTCTGAAAAAAAAAATTCCTGACATTGATTGGCCGATCTTAGTTTTAGGCATGGTCTTTTTTGAAATACTTTAGTTAGAAGTCAATTGAAATTAAATAAGCTTGGAAAGTAGCTAGTTAACAGTGTATAAGACATTTTTGCTAAAAGATCATTACAAAAGATAATTGGTTTTAATTAAAGTAAAGGGGAGACACAATGCAAAAAGCAATAAAAGATTATTCTGTAACTCTGACTTTTTTTATATTAGCTGTGTTGACTAGCGTAGGTGGTTCGTTTAAGAGTGATTTTAAACCAGGCTGGCTGGCGCCATTTTTTGTTTTATTTGTTTTCATAACAGCATTTGGCAGTGAATTCTTGGCTAACAAAACGACTAGCACGAAATTTAAAGGGGTTGCCGCGGCGGTCACTCTTATAGTTTCTGCAATGATGCTTTGGGTTATTTATTTTGTCAAAGGATGAAACTGCAAGAATTAAAAGGTCCAAATTTTAAAAAGCCAGTTATGTTTCTTATCTGGGTTTTCTATCTTAGTTTCTGCTCCTTTTTTAAATTAAGATTTTTTCTTGATTTCAATCAAGTTAGTGTCTACTATCCAGGCTAAATAATATATTTTACAAATAAACGATTTTTATATTGACAACTTGCCCAACATCTCGTATATTTAACTAGATTAATGTCTTTTAAATTAGTCCCGTGAGGCTAGCAAGGCAAGCTCAATTAAGTATTGACTTTTTAGGAAGCACCTAGTCTCAAGCAGATTAGGTGCTTTTTTCATGGGCGAAGAAGTAAGAGGAGAAGAAAATGGCAAAAGAAATTTGGGATGCACTCGCAATGAAGCGGGCCTTAACGCGAATTACTTATGAAATTATTGAACATAATAAGGGAACTGAGGATTTAGTTTTAGTCGGCATCAAAACGCGTGGTGTTTATCTGGCACAAAGAATTCATGATCGCATTCAAAAGCTTGAAGGTGTAGATGTCCCAATTGGCCAACTTGATATTACGCTTTACCGTGATGATCGCCATGATGCTTCGCTTAAGCAAGATCCAGTTGTCAATAACGCGGACTTGGGCGTTGATGTTTCTAACAAGCATGTTGTGTTAGTTGACGATGTGCTCTTTACTGGCCGCACTATTCGGGCTGCGATGGACGCCATCATGGATGCTGGCCGGCCAAGTTCAATTGCAGTCGCCGTTTTGGTTGATCGTGGTCACCGTGAATTGCCGATTCGTGCTGACTTTGTCGGCAAAAATATCCCAACGTCATCGCATGAGCAAGTTGCTGTTCACGTTGAAGAAATCGACCAAAAAGATAGCGTCGAATTAAAACCGTTATCATGATTAATACTTTTAATTAATTCAACCATTTAATTGGCTCCAGAGAGGGTCAGAAGGGTTTGAGTTTCTTTCGTCATGCACATTGTTGCACCGAAAAAATCCTTTTGATAAGCCTGGAGCGAGATTAATGCTTCAGGTTTATTTTTTTACAAAAGAAAGAGTTTTAAACAATGAAAACAACTAACTTAGTTACCTTACCTTCATTTGTCAGTGTGGAAAATTTAAGTGTCGAAGAAGTAGAGGCCTTAATTGCCCGTGCACAATACTTCAAAAATGGTGGTGCGAGCCCGCACCTTACTAAACCAGTTTATGTTACTAACATGTTTTTCGAAAATTCTAGTCGAACTCATACCAGTTTTGAAATGGCAGAAAGACGTTTGGGCCTAACCGTAATTCCCTTTGACCCATCTCACAGTTCTACTAAAAAAGGCGAAACATTATATGATACTTCGCTGATCATGCAGGCTCTCGGGATTGATATTGAAGTAATCAGACATTCTGAAAATGAATATTATGAAAAGCTGATTAATCCAGGTCAAGGTCACCATTTGGCTATTGGGGTAATTAATGCTGGTGATGGCAGCGGTCAGCACCCATCACAATGCATGCTGGACATGATGACGATTTATGAACAATTTGGCCATTTTAAAGATTTAAAGGTCGCAATTGTCGGTGACATTACTAATTCTCGGGTTGCTAAAAGTGACATGGAACTTCTTACTAAGCTCGGAGCTAAAGTTTACTTTTCCGGCCCTGAATACTGGTATGACAAAGAATATGATCGTTATGGTCAATTTAAGAAACTTGATGATTTGGTTAGAGAAATGGATGTCATGATGCTTTTGCGTGTTCAACATGAACGCCATGCGGGTGACCCTAATGAGTCGCAATTTGATGCTAAAAAGTATCATGCAGAATATGGCATTAATCAAGAGCGCTATCAGGCCATGAAGGATGACGCCATCATTATGCATCCGGGTCCAATTAATCATGATGTTGAACTTGCAGGGGACTTGGTTGAGGCCCCCAAGTCACGCTTTGTTCGTCAAATGGAAAATGGTGTGTTTATGCGAATGGCGATGATTGAGGCAGTTCTTCGTGGACGCAAATTAGGAGGACTTTCATAATGGCGACGGTAATTAAAAACGGTCAGCTATTTTTAGGGGATCAGATTGAGCAAGGAGATTTATTAATTGAAAATGGTGTAATTAGTGCGATCGGTACTAATTTGCAAGCCGATCATGAAATAAATGCCAGTGCCAAGTTAGTAAGCCCTGGCTTGGTGGATATGCATGTTCATTATCGTGATCCAGGACAAACCGCTAAGGAAAATGTTCAAACCGGGTCGCTAGCGGCTGCTCGAGGTGGTTTTACTACGGTGGGAGCAATGCCTAATGTTGTACCGGTTCCCAACACTGCCGAATTAATGAGTAAAATGGTCAAAAATAATCAGAATAATGGCCAAGTAAATATCTTGCAATACGGCCCAATTACAGTCGATGAGCAAGGAACTAAACTACCCGATTATCATAGTTTGAAACAAGCAGGTTGTTTTGCTCTTAGCAATGATGGTAAAGGTGTTCAAGAAGCCCAGACAATGTATTTGGCAATGCAAAAAGCACAAGAAAATGATCTGGTTATTGCAGAACATGCTCAAGATGATTCTTTGTTTAACTTTGGTGTGATCAATGAAGGAACCAAAGCGGATGAGTTTGAATTACGACCAGTCACTGAATTAGCTGAAACTACCCAAATTGCCCGTGATTTATTACTAGCGCAAAAAACGGGTGTCCACTACCACATTTGTCATGTTTCAACCGCAACTAGTGTTGAACTGGTCAGAATTGCTAAGCAAAAGGGTATTCATGTGACTTGTGAAGTAACACCGCATCATTTGTTATTAGCTGACCAAGATATTATCGCTAACCAAGGACAATATAAGATGAATCCACCACTAAGATCTAAGACTGACCAACAGGCCTTAATTACGGGTTTACTTGATGGCACAATTGACATGATTGCTACTGACCATGCACCACACACAGCAAAAGATAAACAGGGCGGATTTGCAAAAGCGGCTTTTGGCATTACGGGAAGTGAAACTGCCTTTAGCGAACTGTATACACATTTTGTTAAACCCGGGATTTTTACTTTAACGCAATTACTGAGTTGGCTTACTACTAAACCTGCAGCCGCTTTTAACTTACAACGCGCGGGTAAAATAGCGCTTGGTCAGCCAGCTGATCTAGCAATTTTTGACTTAGCGCATGAAGAGCAAATAAAGGAACAGGATTATTTATCAAAGGGTAAAAATACACCTTTTACTGGTGACTCAGTATACGGACAAACTGAACTGACAATGGTGGCAGGTGAAATTGTCTTCCAAAAGAAAGGAAATTAAATGAGGTATTTAATTTTAGAAGATGGCAGTATTTATGAGGGTGAAGGTTTTGGCAGTGCGCGTGAAACCAAAGGTGAAGTTGTTTTTACAACTGGAATGACTGGTTATCAAGAAGCGATTACGGACCAGTCGTATGCAGATCAAATTCTGGTTTTTACTAATCCGCTAATTGGTAATTATGGTATTACCTTAGCAGATTACGAATCATTGGAGCCCGGAATTAAGGGGGTTATCTGTCACCAAGTAGCACGTTATCCCGATAATTGGCGGATGCAAACAACTTTGCCTAAATTTCTGAAAAGCTTGAATATTCCTGGAATTCAAGGAATTGATACGCGCGCTTTAGTTAAAAAGCTACGAATGTACGGCACCATGCGTGGTCAAATTTGCTCTGATAAAGCTGAAGCAAAAGAGATTGCTGAACAGTTGCAGCAATTAAATGTCACTAAAGGAGTGATTGACCGCGTTTCAACTTCAAAATCTTATCCCGTACCAGGATCAAAGCGCAACATTGTGGTGGTCGATTTTGGACTAAAAAATAGTATTTTACGTGAATTAGGAAAACGTGATTGTAACTGCGTTGTTTTGCCTTATACTGTTTCGGCAGAAAAGATTCTAGCATTAAAGCCAGACGGTGTTTTACTATCGAATGGACCGGGCGACCCCTTAGAAATGAGCGCTGCGGCTGAAATGGTTCGCAAGGTGGAAAAACAAATTCCTTTGATGGGCATTTGTATGGGTCACCAAGTCTTTGCTTTAGCCAATGGTGCTAAAACTTATAAAATGAAATTCGGTCACCGTGGTTTTAACCATCCAGTAAGGGAAATCGCAACCGGTAATATTGGCTTTACTTCCCAAAATCATGGCTATGCTGTTGCGCGCGAATCAATTGATCCCGATAACCTGATGATTACGCATGTTGAAGTTAATGACGGCACCGTTGAAGGTTTGCGCCATAAAAAGTATCCAGCCTTTTCAGTACAATTTCACCCAGACAGTACACCTGGACCACACGATGAGGAAGGTATTTTTGACTACTTTATGCAGATGATTGATCAAAGAAAGGAAACTGAAAATCATGCCTAAACGAACTGATATTAAAAAAATTATGGTTATTGGGTCTGGCCCGATTATTATTGGCCAGGCTGCCGAATTTGATTATTCAGGAACGCAAGCTTGCTTAGCATTGCGTGAAGAGGGGTATGAAGTGGTTTTGGTCAATTCGAATCCTGCCACGATCATGACTGATACGACAATTGCCGATAAGGTTTATTTAGAGCCGTTGACAGTTGATTCAGTTTCCCGCATCATTCGTCAAGAATACCCCGATGCAATTCTGCCAACTTTAGGCGGACAAGTGGGGTTAAATATGGCCTTGTCCTTAGCTAAAAGCGGTATTTTGACGGAACTCAATATTGAATTATTAGGAACTAAACTTGAGTCAATTGAGCAAGCAGAAGACAGGGAAAAATTTAAAGAGCTTTGTCAAAAACTGGGTGAGCCAGTACCGCCATCTAAAAGTGTAAAGACGGTTCAGGAAGCCTTAGAGTTTGGTGATGAAATTGGTTACCCAATTATTGTTCGTCCCGCTTTTACAATGGGCGGAACGGGTGGCGGTATTTGTAACGACCGCGAAGAATTAGCCAGTGTTGCCAAAAATGGTTTAGAGCTTTCGCCGGTGACAGAGTGCTTAATCGAGCGTTCAATTGCTGGTTATAAAGAAATTGAGTTTGAGGTAATGCGTGACCATGATGATAATGCCATGATTGTTTGCTGTATGGAAAACTTTGATCCTGTTGGCGTGCATACTGGTGACTCGATTGTTTTTTCACCATCGCAAACCTTATCTGATAAAGAATATCAAATGTTGCGGGACTGCTCCTTACGCTTGATTAGGGCGCTGAAAATTGAAGGGGGATGCAATGTCCAACTCGCTCTTGATCCCAACAGTTTTAATTATGATGTTATCGAAGTTAATCCCCGTGTTTCTCGTTCGTCAGCCCTAGCTTCAAAAGCCACTGGTTATCCGATTGCTAAAATGGCTGCCAAAATTGCTGTTGGCTTAACTCTGGATGAAATTAAAAACCCCGTCACTGGGACTACCTTTGCGGAATTTGAGCCTGCTCTTGACTACGTAGTATGCAAAATACCACGCTTTCCGTTTGATAAATTTACTAAGGCAGACCGTGAATTAGGTACTCAAATGAAGGCAACCGGTGAGGTAATGGCAATTGGGCGCACGGCCGAAGAAGCGTTTCAAAAAGCGGTTCGGTCATTAGAAATTGACCAAAAAGATTTTTATTCGTCCCAGGCCCATCATGCTAGTGATGAAGATCTTGAAAACAAGCTGGTAAAGGTCCAGGATGACCGTCTTTTCTATCTTGCTGAGGCATTTAGAAGAGGCTATACAATGTCGGATGTTCATGAACTTACCAAGATCAATTACTATTTCTTAGATATTGTTAAACATATAGTTGAGCTAGAAAAAGAAATCGCAGCTAAGCCGAGCGATTTTGCTACGTTAGAAAATGCTAAGCGATACGGCTTTAGTGATGCAACGATTGCCAAATTATGGCGGCAAACAGAAGATGATGTCCGCAATTTGCGTAAAAAGCATCACCTTATTCCGGTGTACAAAATGGTTGATACTTGTGCAGCTGAATTTGAGTCAACAACGCCATACTTTTATTCAACTTATGATGGTGAAAATGAAAGTGAAAAAACCGGCAAGAAGTCTGTTTTAGTTGTTGGATCCGGTCCAATCAGGATTGGTCAGGGTGTAGAATTTGATTATGCAACCGTTCATTGTGTTAAAGCTCTTCAAAAAATGGGTTATGAAGCGATTGTAATTAATTCAAATCCTGAGACAGTTTCAACCGATTTTTCAATTTCTGACAAACTTTATTTTGAACCTCTAACACTAGAAGATGTCTTAAATGTTTGTGATCTTGAGCAACCCGAAGGGGTAATTATCCAGTTTGGTGGTCAAACCTCCATCAATCTGGCGGCTGGGCTTGAAGATCACGGTATTAAGATTTTGGGAACAACGGTAGCTGATCTGAATCGAGCAGAGGATCGGGAACTGTTTGATCAAGTGGTTAAAGAGCTAAACCTTAAGCAACCGCAAGGCATCACTACCACCACTCATGATGGCGTTATTAAAGCCGCCAAAGAATTAGGATATCCTGTTTTAGTTAGACCAAGTTATGTGCTTGGTGGTAAAGCAATGGAAATTGTTTATACTGAAAGCGAACTAGAAGATTATTTACAAAATCACGTGGATATAGCAGCTAGTCACCCGATTTTAGTTGACGATTACCTTGATGGTAAAGAATGTGACGTCGACGCTATCTGTGATGGTGAAACGGTTTTAATTCCCGGAATTATGGAACATATTGAACATGCGGGCGTTCACTCCGGTGACTCAATGGCTGTTTATCCAGCGCAAACTTTTACTCCTGAAATCAAACAAAAAATAGCCACGGTCACTAAGAAATTAGCGTTGAAACTAAATTGCCATGGCATTATGAACTTACAGTTAATTGAGCGTGACGGCGAGATTTATATCATTGAAGTGAACCCACGAGCTAGTCGAACTGTTCCTTTCTTAAGTAAAATTACTGGTATTGAAATGGCCCAAGTTGCAACTAAAGTAATTATGGGTGAGAGTTTACGTGAACAAGGATTTGAAGACGGGTTAGCTCCAGAACCAAAAATGATTAGTGTTAAGGCACCAGTCTTTTCGTTTAGTAAGCTGTCCGATGTTGACAGTTATCTTGGACCCGAAATGAAATCAACCGGTGAAGTAATGGGAAGTGACCTAAGTTTCCCTAAAGCTCTGTACAAGGCCTTTTCTGGTGCTAATATGCAAATTCCTGACAGTGGTAATGTGTTATTAACGATTGAGGATAGGGATAAGCAAGAAATTTTGCCAATCGCTAAAAGATTTGCCCAAATTGGCTACCGAATATTTGCAACTAGAGGAACGGCAGCTTTTCTTAAAGAAAATGGTCTATATGTTACTGAAGTAAGCAAAATTCACGAACAGAAAGAAAATAATATTTTAGCAGAATTTCGGACCGGACAAATTGATTTAGTCATTAATACTATGGGGCACGACATTGCCAAAAATTCAGATGGTTTTATCATTAGGCAAGCTGCAATTCAACAAAATATTCCACTTTTAACTAGTTTGGACACCGCTAGGGCCCTCTTAACCGCTCTAGAGAACCGGTCATTTTCAACAACTAGTTTAAACTAGGCTGTTTAGTATAAAACTACTACTTAATTCACCAAACAAAAAGAACTAGATTAAGATCTAGCTCTTTTTTAGTGTAAAATTTATTTCTTAAATTTAATTCCTATTTTTGACTAAAATTGATTTCAGTTCCAGCTAAGTCAATTGTATAAATAGTTTCTTCTAGTGGTCTCTTAGTCATTCCTTGATCAGTTGAATAGATAATCAGACAGAGCTTGCTGCCAACCGGAATCCGGTAATATGTTGGTTGCAGCATAAAAGTCAGATCATAGAATTCTCCTGGTTTAATAGCGGCAGGCCGTTTTAAATCGGCATAATTTTGTAAATTCATGTGAGCTTTCGTAATTAACTTAGCATGTGTCAGCTTATCAGGTTGAAATTCTTGTAATGTATCTTGACCAAACCGAAAGCCTAGTTCTTGTCCGCCAGGCATGATGAATTTAGGGGTAGGAGTCAAGCGTTTACGGTCGCCCAGTTCTACTAATGCGACGGAAAGTTGGCCTTTATTAAAACTTGAAGATACACGAACCTTGACTTGAGGTCGACCGACAATAGTTACGGGATGGATGAACTCGTCAGTGGTAAACCGCAAACTTGGTTTAGCCCATTTTTCATCACCGCAAATAAATTTGTACTGCCAGTCACTTTCCGTAATTTTAGCTTTCTTAAATTCTTTGCCGCCAAGGTCAGTAAAACTTAGGTGCTGTTTGCCGTTGCCATCCTTTTGTAATTCGCTGTCATCAGTCGGATAGTAAATCGTCTTTTGCCCAAGATCGTTACTCCAATCAGCTTCTTCATTCCAGTTATCTGCTTCTAGGTTATCCTGAATCATTACGGTTGGCCATTGCTCGTAGGCATGATTGTCAATTTCAAGTAATTCATGGACAAACCATAAGTTCATCAAATCAGTGAAGTCAATTGAAACTAGGTTGTTCATGTTGTAATGTGGTCCCTGATGCAAAAAGAGGTGCTGTTTAATTGGCAAGTTCTTAACCTTTTGCCAAATCTTATAGACATTTTTAGGTTTAACATTCCAATCATTCAAACCGTGAACGCTAATCCAAGAACACTTAATGCCATCTGTCTGATGCCGGTAATTTCTCTTTTCCCAGAAATCTGAATACTGTCCCGTTGTTCGATCGCTTTTTGTCAGTAAATCTTTTTGCATCGCGTCATACTTGGGCTTAATCTTGAGATAATCACCTGCATCCCAAAGATTTGACTGGCAAGTTTCAGCAAGTAAATCAAGATCTTCTCCCTGACAATCTTCTGGGGCAATGACTAAGCCGTGTTCACGATAATAGTCGTACCAAGACGAAATGGCTGCTTCAGAAACCACGGTCTTTAAACCGGCAACACCAGTGGTTGCAATTGCGATTTGCAAAGTTCCTAAATAAGAACGACCGGTCATGCCGATATTGCCGTTGCACCAAAAAGCGGTTGTTTCGTGTTTGCGTGAGCGATCGGTGTATGCAATTCGGTCACCATTAAGCCACTCAATAATTTCTTTTGCACTTTCTGTTTCCTCTGGTGCTCCCGTGATGCGCAAGCCATCACTTCCACGTGTACCGATTGCGCCGGCAAAAACACTGGCAAACCCGCGGGCTAACATGTACTCATTAAGACCGTAAGATGATTTACCTACGGCGTTTTCAATCGTCTGATTGGCAGGTGAATTTGTACCCGTTGGCTTTTTAGCAGTTACCTGATTAGAAGGTACATATTGGGGATTAGTCCATTCAGTAGCATCGCTTAAATTCTCGTCGACATTGTGGTTGCGCTTTTCATTGGCAATGATACCGCCAAAATACGGACTGGCTGTATACAATGCTGGTACCGGCATTTTCTGGCTCTCAAATGGCCTAAAAATAGTAACTTGGAGAAGGTCTGAGTGCCCATCATTATCAGTATCTAAGTCGCTTTCAACGTAAACAACTTCTCTGATTACTTTACTAGTGGCAAAAACTGGCAGGCTTTTACCATTTAAGAAAACAAACTTATTACTGTCAAATAGCTGACGCCGGTTATAAAAGTAGCCTTTGCCTGCCATGACGTCAATTAGTAATTGACCATTTTTGGCACGAGTATTAAGTAGGCGGTAAAAACCCTGAATCAAATCATCCTTGTTTTCAAACTTAGTTAAAAACGGTAGTGCCTGCTTTTTCATCAATTTCAGGGGATCATCTAAGTCATAATCATAATGAACATGATAGCCCAAAAGCTGCAAAGCAACATTATAAAACTGCGTGGCAGTTTCTTGTTCAGGCTGCTGCGTTAAAAAATCCGCTAAAGTTTGCTCGGAAGAAACAGCAAATTCGGTTAGTTTTGCTTGACGTGCATCTTCAGCATCTGGAGCAACTTCAGCTATGGCGTTTTCAGACATTACTTTTAAAAGATCCTTAAATGATAGAGTTTGATAGTTGCTAGGTAAGAATTTGATATTAATTAGTTCTTTAACCTGAGTATTAAAGTCAGTTTCAACGTAGGCATATTGATTGTATTTCATGCTAAGCTCCTTTTTTAACTACTTATTTTACCTGTTATGATTAAAATAAGAAAGTTGGTCTGAAGTAAAAAACGAGTCGTTAGACTCGTTTGGGCTAAAAACTATAACCAAGTATTTTGGTATAGCTCCTCGTTAAAACCACAAGTTAATTTTTTACCATCCACAACTAATGGTCTTTTGATCAGTTTACCATTTTGGGACATTAGCTCTGCCGCTTCATCAATTGACATTTGGTCAACTTTATCCTTAAGATGAAGTTTGCGGTAGTCTTGACCATGGGTATTAAAGAAATACTTTAAGCCGCGGTCTTGGTGCTCACTCATCCATTTAACCAAATCCTCTTTTTTTGGTGGTTCTTCAACTAAGTCTTGTAGCTCAAAGTCTACATCGTGGTCTTTTAGCCATTTTTGTGCACTTCTGGAAGTTGAACAACGCTTGTAACCATAAAACTTTATCATTAATAGCTCCCTTCATATTTATTCATGCTTTATTATAGCAGTACTTAAAAATTTATACTTTTAGAGGAATTCTAATAACTAAAAATTAAGTAAGTTTAATCATAATGACAAATTATTTGCTAAAAAGTATTATGATGAACTCGTATACTTTTGTATGATTTAAATGTCCTGTTACATTCTATTAAAAAAATATAGAGGTGAGTTACTTGCAAGAAATATTTGTTTATATTTATAATATTGGGTTTATTATTCTGTATCTATGGGTTATTAACGTCGCTGGTTATGCATATAAAGCTACAGGAAATAATTTTTTTTACTATGCAGTTTTGCTATACGTTATTTTAATTATTGATAGTACGACTGCATTTTCCTTTGATATTTTAAAAATGAGTAATTCATGGTTACAGATTAATAATCGAGCCTACTGTTTAATTAGGGTTCTTATTTATTTAATTGGGGGGTGCTGTTATGTCAAGTTAATGTCTAGCATGCTCTTGCAAAAACCACGCTTTTTCTTTTATCTGCCAATTATTGTCGTTACGTTAATAGATATTGTGGCAGTTTTGGCTTTTTACAGTAATACTGGTACGTCTGTTTTGCAAAGAAGTGTGCAAGATCTTGGAATCCTATTTCTTTGCCTAATTTATGCCATTTATTCTAAAAACTTAGACAAAAATTTCTATTATAAACAAGATTATGATAATGCTGTAGAACTAACTGCAATTTTAATGATTCTTTCAGTAATTGAAGGTGTGGTTTTTTTCATTATTCATAAGCTAGACATACCGACTTTTAGTAAACTATTGTCTTACATGAAAATTATTGGCTTTAGTGAAGATTTATTTTCAATTATTATTTCCCTTTTAATTATCTGGTTTGCTAAAAAAGAGGAAGAAATAGCCAATAAGAACCAATTAGAAAACCTTGTTCAACAAAAAATGAACCAGTATCAAGCAATGATTCATGAAAAAGAAAATGCTAACGAGGAGAATCAAGTTATCGATTTCTGTGAATATTATAAAATGACTAAACGGGAGTCTGAAATCTTACGTTTAGTCCTACAGGGAAAGAAAAATCAAGAAATAGCTGATGAACTGTTTATCTCAGTGGGAACAGTTAAATCACACATTTATAGTATTTATAAAAAATTGGCTGTTGATCGACGAAGTCAGTTAATGCATATTTTTATGGAATATCAAGGTAAATAATTCTAAAAAGCACCTTCAAAGCAATACTTTGAAGGTGCTTTTTAACTACTATCACTATAGTTTAGTATCCCAAACTAAGGTTGTAGTTTAGCCAAAATGTTACCAAAGTTGATTGCTCGGTTCATTGTTTGCCATTTAAATAAATTTTCGAAAAGAAAATTCACTTAAAGTGAGTGGATTTAAAAGAAAAGGAGAATAATTATGGCAAAAGAAAAATTACCTAGCTATCGATGGGTAATTCTCACTATCGTTAGTCTATTGTGCCTTATTGCAAATTATATTCAATTTCAGGTTTCAGCGTTGGCAACTGAAATAATGCCCCAACTTCATATTACTACAGCAGAATTTTCAAGCTTGTTAATGGCTCCAATGCTGGTTGCAGTTATCCTCAGTATTCCTGCAGGATCTTTAGGAGATAAATTTGGATCGAAAAAGGTAATTACTGTAGGATGCGTACTATCTGTGGTTGGAGCTTTTGGCCGTTTTATTGCGGCTAATTTCTGGATGATGATGATTATGTTACTTTTGTGTGGAATTTTTATTTCATTGTTAAATGCAAATCTAATCAAAGTTCTTGGGACATGGTTTAAGCAGGATACTGATTCAGCAATGGGAGTGTTTTATGCGGCTTCCTGTCTTGGAATTACCCTTGCCCAGATAACAAGTTCATGGTTTCCATCAGTTAATTCTGCCTATATGTTTTCGTCAGTTTCATTATTGATACTAACAATTTGCTGGATAATGTTCGTTCGGGATACGCCGAAAGGGGAGTCTTTGCCTCCTGCTGAACCAACCGCTAAATATCTCAAAGTGGCAATTAAAAGTAAAAATACGTGGATTGTTTCGATTTGTGCTGGGTTGGGAATTGCCTCAACAACAGCATATGCTGGCTTTTTACCGCAAGCTCTCACACTGGGACAGGGAATTACTAATAAAACTGCTGGCGTAATGTCAGCAGTTGTAACCGTTGGTAGTTTCTTTGGCTCTTTAATTGGTCCTGCATGGTGCAATAAACTTGGCCGCTACAAAATGTTTTTAACCGTAACAACGTTGATTGGAGCTATTGTTATGTACTTTACCTGGTATACACCAGCAGGCTTTTTCTTATGGGCAATGCTGGTAATTAATGGCTTCTTTACAGCTATTAGTGGACCGATTGTTCAAGCAATGCCAATTCAATTTCCGGAAATTGGCGAAAAATATGCAGGTAGTGCCGGAGGCATTGTTGGAACAGTTTCAATGTTAATTTCTTATATCATTCCCATTCTTGTTTCTAAGATTGCAGGTAATGACTATGCTAAAAATTTAGGAATAGAATCCTTGGTTTTTGGACTATCAATTATTTGTATTTTAGCGTTACCAGAAATTGGTCAAAAAGCCAAAAAATAGAAAAGGAGATCAAATCATGGTGCAAAAAGCAGATTATATTTTAAAAGGAACTGCCATTTTCACGGGTAATAATGATTTACCAATTGCAGGTTGTCTCTTAATAAAAGATAACCGCATAATGAAGATTATTCCCGTTGATCGAATGACAGGCTATATTGGCGAAAGCACAACGATTATTAATTGCGGTGACCATTTAGTTATGCCCGGATTTAACGATTCTCATTTACATTTGTCACTAGGAGCAGTTCAAAATGATCCCGATTTCTGTATTCAGATGATGGACTGCAAAAGTGAAGAAGAATGTGTTCAGAAGGTAAATGATTTTGCTAAATCACATCCTAAAAACCCATGGATATATGGTACTGGTTGGTATTCAGAAGTTTGGGATCATCCTCATACGCCGACAAAAGATTCACTTGATAAGTTGCATCTTAATAGACCCGTTTGTCTTAATTCCTTTGATTTACATTCAGTTTGGTGTAATGATATTGCCTTAAAAAAAGTGGGTATCACAAAGGATACCCCAAATCCTCAGGGAGGAATATATGGGCATGATAAAAATGGCGAGTTAAATGGCATTTTATATGAACCACCTGCATCTAAAGCAATGATGGATGCAGTTTTAGATGTTCCAACATTAAAGCAATCATTATTGAAGTGTTTAAAGCATTTCCGTAAATTAGGGATCACTTCCGTTGCAGATGTTTATCCTTCGGGCTTAATTAACCATAATATTCCTGAAATCTTCGCAGAACTTGAGCAAGAAAACGAACTGACGACTAGGATCTCTTCTTTTCCTTCATTGACCGACTTGGAAGGGGCTATTAAATTAAAACAAAAGTATCATACTGATAAGCACCGGGTCGCAGGTTTAAAGCAGGTTTTAGATGGTGTAATTGAAGCGCATACTGCATTATTAAGTACACAATATGACAATGATCCGGGGGTTTATGGCGATACTTCTCTTACTCAAACACAGTTAAACCAATATGTTTTAGATGCACAAGAAGCGGGCTATCCGGTTAAAATTCATACTATTGGTGACAAGGCTAGCTCAATGGCTCTAAATGCGTTTGAGAATGCACAGTCTAAACTGGGAAAGCTTACTCTGCATAATTCTTTAGAACATATTGACACTATTAGGCAAGATGATATTGATCGCCTCCAAAAATTAAATGTGATGTGTGCCGTCCAGCCGCAACATTGTATTGGTGACTACATGAGTGGCGGTTATTTACCCTGTATCGGGCAAAAACGTCTTTCACAAGCTTGGCCTTATCGAGAAATTTTAGATGCAAAGGCCCATCTGGCCTTTGGCTCAGATTTCCCGGCAGTTTATTCAATTAAACCTATTTGGACAATTTATGCAGCCGTATCACGTTGCGAACCAAATGAAGGGAAACCTGAGGGTGGCTATTTCCGAGAGCATGCAGTTACCTTAGCGGAAGCCTTGCGCGCATATACCAAATGGTCAGCATATGCAGAATCATTTGAAAAAGATTTAGGTACATTAGAACCGGGCAAATTGGCCGATGTTGTTGTCCTTGATCGTAATTTATTTAAAATTCCAACTGATGAAATTCGCTTTGCTAAAGTCACTTTAACAATGGCGGATGGTAAAATTGTTTACAAGCGCTAATTGAAAAAAGTCCATTATTGCCAGAAATGTTTAACTGAGTTTCAAACACAAGTTAAACATTTCTGGCTTTAATGGGCCTTTTTAGTTTAATGTCGTTCTTACTAGTTAAAATCTAATTCAAAGTCTTTACTGCTAAAGAAGTTTAGTTTGTTACTTAAAATGTAATTAGCAATCAAACCCAGAATGATTGGTAAGATAAAGAATAAGATCGTCATTAATGCGATATTGCTAAAATTAGTTGGACGGTTCGCCATTGCAGCAACAGGTCCAATTAAACCTGAAAAGCCAAAGCCAGCACTCATCGAATTACCCTGAATGTTAAAAATAGCGCCCAATACTCCCATGATGCCAGCATTAATCATTAACGGAATTAATAACTTGGGTTTGATAAGTAAGTTAGCCATTTGCATTTTAGGTGAACCAAGAAAATGTGCAATAGAAGTACCGAAAGAGTTTGACTTCCAACCAAAAATAGCTAAGGCAAAGGCAGCTGCCGTAATACCGAGGTTTGCGGATCCAGCAGCAATGCCTGAAATATTAATTGCTGTTGCAATTCCGACTGACGAAATTGGTGACACCACAAGCAGTGCAAAGACAACACCCATGAAAAAACCCATTAGAATAGGCTGTAGTTTAGTCAGATTCTCTACGCCAAGTCCAATTAACTTAGTTGCTTGACCAACAGGAATGCGAGTTAAGCAGCCAATACCACCAGCTACAAGCAGAACGATTAGTGGTACAAGTAAAATAGTGTATGCCCTAAGTTTTTTACCTAGGAATAAAATTAGGCTGTATGCAATCATAATTGTAATTGCGGTATTAATGACATCCCCGTTGCCGATAACAACTATTTTCCCATTGATCATGTTGAAATTGCCCGCTGCAGCAGTTGCTGCCAATGCCATTGATGAAGTTTGAATTGGCGATAGTTTTCCAGTCATGCCTACGCAAACAGCACTAATAGCAGGTAGAAGGGCAGAGGCGAAGGAAGTTAAGACTAAAATAAAATTTAGCTCGGGCCAAAGTGGCAATAGCATTTTAACTAATTGACCAACTAATGCTCCCGGAATCAAGGCTACGACAATTCCTGTTGAAAGCCCGTTTAAGGTATCTAATCCAATTTTTTTAAAAGTTTTCATTCTTTCTGTTTCTCCAATAAAAAATCGCACAGATGACGACAACTGTGCGATTTTTAAAAAAAAGCATTATTTTAAAAGCATCTCAACACACAGTTGTCATTCTTGATTGAACTGTGTGCTAAGATAACAACGAATAGGCACTCAGATCAAATAGTCAAAGTACCAAAAATAATATTTAACTTGCGGTTGAGTGAATATCTTCAATGTCGTCATAATAGTAAACCTCTCATAAATATTTAAGCAATATCATACTAGGTTATTTTACAAAAAGCAAGAAATAATTGTAAAAAAGCAAATTTAGTTTAGACGCTTATGTTAGGTTTACTCGTTTAATATTTTGGAAATTAAATTAATAATGTTGGGAATTTCGTGTTATAATCAGAGAAATATTTATGGAAGAGGATTATTTGATAAGAATTGAGAAAAATTAATAAATATGTGACTCAGGTGAAGAGAGAATTTAAGTTGCCAAGTTTGGGGGCGGGGTATTTCATATCAGGGCGAAACCTCTAGTCAAGTATATGGGGATACCAACAAAGACACTCTTTATTCGTTAGCGTCAATTTCTAAATTTTTTACCGCAGCGGTGTGTAGCAAGTTGTTCGATGAAGGTGGAATTAACTTGGATAAACCGCTAAAAGACTGCTGACCCGGTTTTAAAATGGTTGATCCTTACGTTGAAAGTTATCTAACTTTTCGCGATGCTTTGAGCCACCATGGTGGGTTGGCCGTTCATGATTTAATGCGTTTTACCAAGTGTAATAAGTCAGACCTATCATTAGCCGAAAAAGTCAAGGCAATCGTTCATTTAAAACTAAACCATGAGTTGCATTTTAAAATGCAGTATAGCAACTTGGTTTATGCTGTTGACACCTACATTTTGGAACAAGTAATAGGGGAAGACTACGGTTTTTATATTCGTGAAAATTTGCTTGAATCGCTGGACTTAAAGAATACTTACATTAATCACCAAGGATGTGAATACTCGCCAATTGCACAATTAAACATGCAAGTGGCTCTCCCTATGCAGAACTAACTTTTTAAATTATAGATTGGGAATGATGATGGAATACTATCATGGTTTTAAGTGCTTTTTCCATAGCGGCTCTTACATTGGCTATTGGTCATTTTTAGGCTTTGTGCCCGAATTAAATTTGGCCTTTGCGTCCGACCATGACTATGGATTCAACAGATGCTGTTTTTGCTTTAGCCTATCAAATTATTGATTTGTTTGCTGGAATTAAGATTATGACTGAATTAAGGTTTGTTCTGACTTCATGGAAAGCAGAAATCAGAAAAAGGAGAAACGCTTTGAGCAGCTGCTAGTTACTAATGCGTTAATCCCAATTGCCATTTCTGTTCATGAAATTCGTATTCTGACTGAGCCTGAACTTAAAGAGCCAACATTTTTTGCTAAGGTCTAAATATCTTATAAATATGCTTATTAAAATTCGAAAAAATGACCCTATTTTTGGCATTAAATTTAAAATAGTTTAAAATTGTGAATGAACTAAGTCAGTTAAATTATTGGCGCAGTTGAAGTTAAGGAAAGAAGTGATTACTATTTCTCTGTTTATTAGTGTTGTTAGTCTTTTAGGTGATTGGTTGTTGTTTTCATTTCCTTTATATCAAGGATTAATGGAACTGTATGACTATCAGCGATTTTTAAAGGACTTCGACAATTCCAGTAAGGCACTTGCAAAAATTTCTCCATGGTATTGGTTTTTGCCTAACTTAAAGATTCACTACGAAAAAAGTCGTGCAGTCAAGATTCTGAAAACCATTATCAAGAGCGACACTGATTTCCGTTCAGCAATGAGCTTTATCGACAAAGCGACAGCATGGTATTTTGTGGCTATGGGTGGTTGGTTTAAAATGATCCAGTCGATGTATGACTTTTTAGATGAGATTGGTGTTCACCATGATGCTTGGTGGTTAGTGATTGGTGTCGTTTTGAGCACCTTTACCGGTCTTTTCTCCGCTTATTATCGTGTCAGTCCGCACCGTCAAAAAGCTATGTTAAATAAGTTTAATAAGGTTGAATAAGAGAACAGTCAAATGAGTTTTCTGTAAAATAAAGCGTTGATTCTTCAACGCTTTTGTTTTTCTACTTTTTATTTTGAGAAAATAGTGCTTTTTTAAGAAATAAGAGCAGTTCTCAATATAGCAGATTAGGGCTGCTTTAATGTTGACAAACTTATACTGAAAATTTATAGATTGTCCATTGAATCAACTGTGTTTGCGAATATTGAGTTGCTTTAACTTGATTACGCCTGTAAGAAAAGCTTTAATATTAGATTGGATATGATGTAGTTATTTCATAATAGACAGTAATATAACACAATTAACAAACTATGAATAAACTAAGTATGTAAGACTTTAGTTGGTTATTTAGAAAAAAAGATCAAAAACTATCTAATTCTTTAGTATTGGATTTGTCGAGAAGTAGGTAGTTGATAATTTTGTTATGTCGAAGCACTATGTAGAAAAAGTAATTAAACAATACAGAGCTAAGCAACCAGTTCAAAGAACTGCAGTCAAAGTACAAGCAAGATACCGAAAACCTAACCAAAGAACTTCAATAAACCAAATTAGACGGTGCAGTTGATAATGCTTTGGACAAAGCAAAGGTGCGTAGTATAAAGGCTGCAAGGGCTCTATTGAACCTGGACGAAGTCAGCTCAACGACAAAGGTGAACCGAAAGTTGTAGCTGACCAGATTAGTTCATTGCATAAATCTGCCAGTTACCTATTTGATCATGGACATAAAGAGCCATATCGACCGAAAGGTGGCGAAGGGAAAATTAATCCAGCCCTTGTATCTACAATGACAGAAGTTTTTAAGGGAGAGACAAATAAATAAAGGCAAGAACAATTAATTTCGCAGAAGCATATCAAATTCAACAGGGAAATGATGATGGACATTTATATTCAAGTCCATTGTTTCATTTACCATCTAACAGTTTAATTAAATTTAACGGGGCAAGGCACATCAAGTTACCCCCGTCTTTCAATCACAGAAGGAGGAAAAACTGAACCAGACGTAATATTTACTGATATTACATCAAACTATAACAACGATTAGGACACTTCTGAAGAAATTAAACATAAATGACAATGTCCAACCGAATATTGTTTGTGTGGCTGAAGGTGGTGATATTGACGAAATTATTTTGTTTGCTCTAAAATTGGTCCTGTTAACATAAATCTTGTTAAAATATAATAATAACGTGCTACAATTATCCTATTTTTTCATCTCAGGAAAACTTTGGGTTTTTTATTTCATTAGCACGTTATCAATAAACTGATATAAAAAAGGAAAAATAAAAAAGCTAATATTGAGTTACACTACAAAATAAATCTAGGAATATTAGCTTTCGAATTCATCTATAAGAGATGAGCAACAGGAAAAGGTTTTCCATCTTTGTTATATATAAAGACAATGTATAGCCTGAAAGGAAAAAGACAATGAGCTATGTTCGAGAGTATACAAAATCAAAAGGCAATTTAACAATAAAAGCAAAAATTGATTTAAGACCAAAAACAGTAGTTAAGACAACAGCTATTTGTGCGATTATTGCTTTAGTAATTTTAGGAGAAATGAATGACTTTAAGTGATGCGAAAAAGAGAGCTAATAAAAAATGAAACGATAAAAATAAAGAGAGAATGACCTATATTAGACGGCGTTCTGACTCTAAAAATTTCATTCTAAAAATAGCGACTGAAGAAGATTTAAAAAACAGCTCTAGTATTTTAACTAGAGCCGTTTTAATGTTGGTCAACTTTGAAATCAACAAAAACCATTAAAAATGATCCGGGTGATCATTTAATAAGCCGTAAAAATACAATCATATCAGTATTTCTAGACATTTATGTTAGCCAAATGTTAGCCGAACTATGCTAAATGTAATTTTTGTGATTCATTCATTGAATCTAGGGCATTTGCAAGTAGTTTCTGCCGTGTAGCTTTCATTTCATCTATCATGTATGAATACGTGTCCATCGTTATTCCTAAATTAGAATGGCCAAGACGTTTACTAATTTCATACCAATCCACGTGATGAGCAACTAAATATGCCACGTGGCAATGTCGTAGACTGTGAAAATGGAATCCCTTTTTAGAAATGTTAGCTTCTTTTAAACGGTATCTAAGAGCTTTATTTAATGAATTGTCTGTAAGTAATTCCCCGTCTGATTTTGCAAAAACAAATTCCTGATTATTAGTTTTTAGTTCTTCCAAAATATTTAGAAGTGATTTAGAAACGTAAATCACTCTCTTTGAGCTTTCATTTTTAGGCGGTTTGATTTTTTTGGAAATGTAATCATAAGACTTACTTATTTTGATAGTTTGCTGTTTTTCGTCAATATCAGACCATTTAAGCGCCAAAATTACCTGTCTCTATTGCAGTTAAAATTGCATAAGGGCTAGTGTATTATCCGCTTTTGGTAATTGTAAGTAAAGCTTGAATTTCTTTAATAGATAGATACTCTATATGTCGTGTTTTAGTTTCGTCCCAGACTTCATTAATTCGATTAGTAAAATTCTGTGGAATAATACCTTCTTCGTGCGCATCTGAAACGCATGATTTTAAAATACCGTTTAACTTTTTAATAGTTACTTTGGAGTGATTTTCACCATACTTATTAATAAAATTCTGATATGCAGAACGATTAATATCATTGATTCTAGTAGTACCAAAATATTTTTTTACCACATTATTTATATAGGCATATCTGCGCTTAGTACCATCAGTTTTGCCAGGGATGCGATATGTCATTGCCCATTTCCAGAAGTAGTCTGCAAAAACGGGATTTTCATTTGTAATATTATTTTTGTTTTCGCTAAAATTTGTTCATTTTCCCATTTTTTAGCTTGCGACTTTATTCTGAAACCACCTTTGGTTTTATACTTTTTCTTTTTCCCAGATGGGTCAGAAATATACCATGAGATTTGTACTATCCAGCTATTGCCGCGTTTATAGATTGCCATCTTTAAATTCTCCTAGTTTATGCTAAAATAGAGAAAACAAAAAGCTCTAGCTAATTGTCTACAATGATTAAGCCTTTAAGAATTGTTTCCAAGCAAGTTCTTAGGGGCTTTTTGTATTATATTTTTATAAAATTATATTTGTTATCCGAAAATTCTAATTTGATCTTTGGACTTGAAAAGAAAAGTTCTCTTTTTTTACCTCTGTTTTTATTGTTGGCAGTGTAGTTCAGGGAATATAAGTACTTTTGTTGAATGGAGTCATAAAAGTCTATAATAGGTTCAACATTATCATAAGTTAATATCCACTTATAATCTGATAATTCAATTATACTTTTGGACAACTTTTCATGTCCATAATTATCTAGAGATGAAAAATACAAATTTTTACCTTGGCAATAGTAAGGAGGATCAAAAAATGTAAAAGAACTAGCTTTATCCGTTGATCTTCCAATCTCTTTAATTAGATCAATTGCATCCAGATTAGTTAATCTAATTCTAGCCTTATTTAATGAAATAAATTTAATTTTTTTGATTAAAGTATCTGTATTGAGCCTATCATATAATTTAGTGTTGCTTGTCTGATGATAACCACCAATTGGTCCACCATTTATAATCCCACTACGATTAGTTCGATTTAAAAACAGAGTAGCAAATGCGCCATTAAAAGATGTGGGATTATCTTTTTCATGAAGGTAAATATCCTTTTGCTTTTTCCAAAAATTTATTAATAGATCTGTGTCACCTATTCTGTTTTTGTATGAAAATGGTAATTCATTTAATTTTGAAATTAACTGGTTGGGTGAATTTAATATGTGGTACCAAACTGAATAAATAGCTGGATCAAAATCATTGATCCAAATATTATCTACTATATTGTTTTTTATAAGCTTTAATGGTATTCCAGCACCACCAGCAAAAGGTTCAATGTATGTTTGAACCGGTTGATTAATTTGAATTAGGTTAGAAACAAAATCGTAAAGTTGTGTTTTCCCCCCTGGATATCTAAATGGTGATTCTGTTCTAGGCATAATTAATAACCCCCTCAATCAGAAGTATAATGTAAATAGGTGAATCTGGCCAGCCTTATCTATAGATTATTACTTTTGACCATTTTGCTTGCATTATTTACTTTATTTATAAATTCTTTCATAAAATCAACAAGTTCATTTTGTTTTTTTGCCTGATTATAATAGTCAGTTAATATATCTGTTTCTTTTGAAAATTCAAAAAGTATTGGTTGTATTTTTTTCTTTAATTTGTCATCAAGAAATGATCTGTCTATATTCTTTGTTTCTGTTTCACATTGCTTCTGTATTTGGTCTGAGGTATACATGGTATGCATTTTACTATTCTTATCCAAATCTCTCCAAAATTTATAATATTTACCAGAATTATTTGCATATTCTTGTATAATATTAAATAAAAATAATTCTGGTGGAAATACTGTAGGCAAGGAAATAGCATTAAATAAATCTTTTTTTCTAATTGCAAGCTCACCGTTTAAGTACTTTTCATCCGTGTATGCTCTTTTTATATCAAGTTTACCATCACCACAAATTTTACCATCACCATCTAGCAATAAAACTACTTGATTAAAATATGGATCTTTTTTGGGTAATCCTCTTAGTACGTCTTTGCCCAGGTGGATTGCTATAGAATCGAAGTTTGGTAAATTAGGAAATTTAGTATTGTCACTATTATTAATAAGAAAGAGATTCTTATATGCTTCTATAAGCAAATTTAGTGTAGCTACAGTTGCATCATCTTCTGCATATACTTTAACTACAGGTATACTAGACCTTGTTTCATCATATAAATTTGCCTTTAAAGAAGTATAGTCTTTAAAAAATGTTGGAGCAGGAATATTTCTATCCTTAAAATATACAAGTTGATAATCTGAAGGATTTCTAGATTGTAATCGCAAAATCTCATTTAAAACGACTAATGAATGAGAAGTCAAAATAATTTGTAAATTTAATTCTTTACTTAAATTATTTAAAAGACCAATTAAATTAATTATGGCACCTGGATGTAAAGAGGCATCTACTTCATCTATGCATAAAACGCCTCCAGTATAATCTTCATCAGTTATTTTTAAATTGTAGAAATCTATAAGGCAAGAAATAATAGAACTTAAATTGTCTTCTCCCACAGAAATAGTTTCTTTAGTAGTTCCAATTATATTCATGTTTATATGTACTTTTTTGGTAACTACTTTTGTAACTAGTGACATTTGATCTGCCTCAGAATCAATTGAGCCAGGTAAAACAAAGTTGAAAAATTCTGCATATTTTTTATATAATTTATTTTTATAAATGTTTGAATTTCTATATACTTGATGATAGATATTTTTTGTCGATAAAGCATGCTCTCCTAATGGATATAATCTTGAAAGACTTAAATAAATAGTTGGAATAGGGACACGTGATGAATCACCAATATTTAATTTTGTTTTTAATATTTGAGCAGATTTCTTATTTGATAAATTACTACCTTTAGTTGAAACAGTACGTGGTAAAGGACGAATACCTCTTTTCGCTTTTGTATCATCCCTAAAACTTATTCTTTTAGTAAAAGAAGTCTTTCCTTCAGTGAAGGTAACTGAAAGCTTATAGTCTTTAAAATTTTCTGTTGGAGCTATTTTGAAATATTCATTAAATTCTGGCTGAAATTGTGCCCCATTCAATCGCTTAGATTTTGTTCCAGTTGTGGAAGCTATAAGTGATAACAGGCTTGATTTACCAACACCATTGACTCCTGACAAGACAGTGATTCTAGATCCCAATCTAAAACCAAAGTTTTTAAATTTTCTAAAATTTTCAACATAAAATTTATCAATTTTCATCATTATACCTCCAAAATATCTTCCGTTACTTCAATTAACGATAAGCCATGCTCACGTGCCAACTTTTTAATACGGTCAAATGGTGTCATATCAAGCTCCAAAAAAATGACAAAAATATTCGTAAAATTCGCATTTTATTATTTCAAAATTCGCTTTTATGCATAAATATATTTGTCAGTTAAATTACTTACATTTTTAAGTAAGCAAATAAGCACTGAAGCTATATGCGAATAAAGTTCAACTACTTTATTAACTATACCTTTATATTCGTATTTATGCGAATTAAAGTCAATAGATTTACGCAACTTACTTACTTGCGAAAAGGAGGAACGAAATTTATGCCAACAGAGCAGGCATTGGCGTCAGCTAAAAATAAAGAAATTTACTCAAAAGTACTGCAGTGGCAAAGCAATGCTATGGGTGTGATTATTCATTTTTGATGAGTTTTCAGAAGTTGATTTTAAGAATGGTGGTTAGGTAGTTAATCCTTGCAAAAGCGAAGATGGCAAAACAATTTTAATTTTTGAGAAGCCAGCTGCAAAATGGATGGAAAAACAAAGAAAGGGAATAGATTGGAACGTAGAATTGCCTTAATAAAAGACATTTAAGAGGTAAAAAACATGAAAATTTTAGAAAGGTTAATTCACAAACAGATAGACTTGTTAAATACTTGCTTCGATTTCGGAAACTATGGCGTATCCAAAAAAGCGCTAAACGCGAATTAGCAATATTATGGCTAACAGTAATTGTCTTGGGGTGCTCACTCATTTAGTCAGCAATCCAAGCAATTACTGGGAACTTGAAAAAGCAAAAAAAGCCCGACTGCAATCAGACTTTGAAATTATATCATTAAGGAAATTATTCCACACATGGAATGTACAGGTATAGAAGTAAGTGATAATACCGCCACTTATGATAAAAAAGTGACGATTACGAAAGCCCAATAGACTTTGTAGTCTGTTATTAATGGCTTGAAAATGTGTATGAAGCGCCTGGGATATTGTCCTAAAACCAAAGTTTAGTCACTAAAATCTTTTTTGACATGCTAAGGATTGGAACAATCATTATTGTGAAAATTGGTACTTTTTGGCATAAGAAATTTTTAGATGACTATTAGATAAAAGATAGGAAAGCCGTATCCAAATGAATGACTTTTAAAATAGCAAGATAAATTGACACAAGAAAATTCTATGTTTACTACTAGTCTTGCTAATAAAGTAAGACATTACTTAAGTCGAAAAAAGATATAAGCATGCTCAAAGGACTAAAGCAAGGCTTTTCGGACGGTTATTACGGAACAATCGATAGACATACCAATGTGTTGAACAAAGTTATTGATGATGCTGTTCAGGAAGGTAGAAAACAAGCACTAAATTTGAATTAGAGTGATTAAGTATGACCGAAAACCTGAATAGACTTTGTTTATGAATGACAAAAGGTTAACATATGTTTTTGATAATAGTTGGTATGTGTACAATGAGGTTTTTAATTACAATCCAACTGTTACATGCAATTGGAGTTAGTGAGTTTAGGATGGCACTTACAGTCATAGGTAATGTAGAAATATCAATATTATGCTATCGATATATTTGTCAAAGTTAGAAAGATGGTCGTGTGCATGACCTGAGCAATCTTATACAGGTTTTGGGAACTTTCATAAGTGTTGCCGTCACCTTAATTGCTGTAATGTACAAATCACATAAGGAGGATACTAAAGACATCATTTCAAATCTAACAAATGAGCGCAAAAAATGCTTAGAAATTTAAGAAAAATACGAGAAATTAAAAGCGAAACTGACAAATTAAAAGAGTACTAGATAATAACATCTAGTGCTCTTTTTTAGAAAGGAATTTAATAATGAGCGTTAAAGAAATTTTTGACTTGGCGCACGCGATACTAGTTGTATTGGCAATCATTGTTTACTACGTAGTAACAATTTATGACATCAAACACAAAATTAAAACCAAGTGGATTGCTGATATTCCAAACCTAGCAACAGGTTTTGTTCACGAAGCAGAAACCACAGGCGATAGTGGTAAAAAGAAAATGAACTTCTGCTTTAACCGATCATGAAGTCAGGCCAGGGATTGTCAGAAGTAATTTTATCTTGGCTCATTCAGCAGTTACACCAAATGGCGAAGCTTCATATTAACACTGGCCAGACTTTTGTTCATTTAGTTATTAATGATAAGCACATTTATCAAGTAGGCAAACTTGGCTACGTTGTTTGGGGAGCCGGTATACCAGCTAATAATATAGTTCACGTTCAGAATCATTTTTTCTGTCACTATAATTAGCTTGGATAACATTAACTTATTTTCATTGTGTGAATACTTGTTTTACTTTGAATATATTCTTTTTAAAAATGCTCAACTTTTATCCTGGGGCATACTTAGGATGCTTTTTTAATACTGACTGTATGGATGCCGTTCAGCTTTGTGCTCTTTTATTTGATATTTGATTGTTGGCACACTGATTCATTAGGAATATAATGACATTTAAAAGTAAAGAAAGGTAGGAATCAGAGATGAAAATTAAAAAAATATTGATTTTTATTTCAGCTGTGATTAGCTTGGTAGCAGTTGGCAGTACAACTACAACTGCTGTACAAGCAAAAGAAGAAAAAATAAATGTAAAAGTTTTTCCAAAAAAAAATGCGAGGAACTTGGTATCAATACGATAAAGGACAACTAACAAAAACAATTTATACGAAGAAAAAAATCATATCTTATATAATGGAAAAAGAGGAGTACTTTATTTGCATGTACAACCTAAAGGAGGATCGAATTGGGACAAAAGAGATAGTAAAAAAGAAAATTGGGTGTTTCTAAATCCTACATTGACAAAATTCCAAGGTCATAAATGGGTAACTTATTGGAACTGGTACGCAAGTCATGCAGCGCCATACTTCAATGTATCAAGATTAAATGGACATCAAGTTTTGACAAATGAATATGGTGTGTATCCCAATGGAGCAAACCACTTTTATCGCTCAATTAAGCTAGCAAAAAAGCTTAAAAACAAGCGCTATGCTCATTTTGTGTATTAAAAAACAAAAACGAAAAAAATAGAAAAAAGCTCTAGCTTAATTGTGATATGAACCCCGAAGTTAGGACAACTTCGAGGTTTTTATTATGGCTAAATTATCCAAACAAGATAAAATTGAAATCTTCAATCTTTGGCGGAATTATCACCTTGGGCCTAAAGAATTGGGTCGACGTTATGGCATTAATCCTGCTAACATTAAGTATTTGCTTGCTCTTATTCAACGTCATGGTTTAGCTATTTTAGACCAGCCCTATACTGAATATTCACTTGAGTTTAAAAAGCAGGCTATTATACGAGTACTAGTCAAGCATGAACCAGCTTATCAGGTGGCACTTGATCTTGGCCTAAAAAGTAACGGTATGCTAGCTAATTGGCTTCGCAGCTATCGTGAAAACGGGTATAATGTCGTTATCAAACAGAAAGGACGATTGCCCCATGCCCAAATAAGATCCAGAAATCAACCGTCTGAAGCAAGAAAACGAGCACTTACGCCAGCAGAACTTAAAGCTGACCATCGAGAACGAATTTATAAAAAAATTGACCGCCTTAGTCGACCAGCGGACCAAGAACCGCAAGCCACGGAAATAGCCCGGGCAGTTACCCAACTGAGGCGTGAACTCAAGGTCAGCGTAACTTTTATTCTTGCTGTTATTAATGCTAATCCCAATCTCCCGCATCTATCCCGCAGTAATTATTACTACAATTTGCAGAAAAAGGATAAGGATTGTGGCAACCAGCAGGTGATGGCTGAAATCAAAGCCATTTATGAAGAACACCGGCACCGCTATGGCTATCAGCGCATTACCCTGGAACTTAGACGGCGTGGTTTGCTAGTCAATCACAAAAAAGTACAACGCTTGATGAACAAGCTGAAACTCTTTGGCATTGTCAGTAAACGCTGGCGCAAGTATAATAGCTATCGCGGCACTCAGGGTCCAATTAAGATCGACTTGATTAAACGTAATTTTAGCGCAGTTTACCCAGAACATAAGTGGTATTCAGACGTGACCGAGTTCAAATTCAACGGTCAGAAGACCTACCTGTCACCCATTGTTGATGGCTGCACGCAAGAGGTGATTGCCTACTCCATTTCTCGCAGTCCTAACCTTAAACAGATTATGGACATGCTAAAACAGGCTTGGCGCAAGCATCCAGCATTAAATGGTCTAATTTTTCATACAGATCAAGGCTGGCAGTACCAGCATCCTAAATTCCAAGCTTGGCTAAAAGACCATGGAATCGAACAGTCTATGTCGCGTAAGGGCAACTCCTTAGATGACGGATTGATGGAAGGGTTCTTTGGCATACTCAAACGGGAAATGTTCTATGGCTTTGAAGCCCAGTTTAAGAATCTAAAGGAGCTGGAAGAAGCAATCCAAAAATATATCAGTTACTATAACCAGCAAAGAATCAAAGTAAAACTAAAAGGACTAAGTCCGCTTGAATATCGGGCATTAGTCCTTAGTTAAAATTTATTAAACTGTCCTAATTTTGGGGTTCATATCATTGCTAGGGCTTCTTTATGTTAGCCAACTTTAAAAATTAATAAAAATCAATAAAGATTGGAATGCTGATGTAACAGCATTTTAAACTGATAAAAACCGACAAAAATCGTAAATAATGATCCGGGTGAGATTCGAACTCACGACCCACGGTTTAGAAGACCGTTGCTCTATCCAGCTGAGCTACCAGACCAACGCATTATGCGTGTCCCGCACAGGAACATTAACCATTATAGAGAAAAGTTTTGCTAATTGCAACAAGAAATTTCTGCTTTTTCTTGGCAGTAACTTTTTAATTAGAAAACTAATTGCTTAACTACCACTAGTAAACCAAAATGAGCTAGCTTTAAAAACGGCAAAGGTGTATTTTTCTCCAGACGTATAATTGTTATATCTATTTTTCTTGATAATTTGTATAATTAAGACAATATTTCAGTTTTTATGGGAGTTGCTATGAAAAGGAAACTTTTAACAATTTTATCTTTACTGAGTGTCGTTTTCTTTGTTCTTATTTCTACACAAAAGGTTAATGCTGACAACAACATTGACTATAATCTCGAAAGTGATGAAACAACTGCTAAAGTAAATCCGGATGGTTCTTTAAGCTTGACTCAGAAAATTCGGTATAAATTTGAAGATAATGCCCACGGTGTTTATTATCTTCAAACTCTCGAAGGTGATCAAAAAATTAAAAATCCCAGTGTCATTGATAGAGGGGATAGAGACAAAATCAGTTCAAGAGCTACTTATGATCTTTACAAATTTGGTGATGTTTACCGCTTTAAAGTTTATAAAAAAATTCATAAGGGTGAACATTTTTTCGTTACATACCATTATAAAATCACCAATGCAATTACCAATTACCGTGACGTTGCAGAACTAAATTTCATGATTATTGGTAATAACTGGCAAAAAAGTATTGATCAGGTAAAGGCGACCGTCATATTTCCCGGACCAGTTAAAAACTTGAAAGCATGGGCACATGGACCACTTGACGGTCATATCGCGGTAGAACCCAAAAAAGGCAAAATTGTCATGAGAGTTGATAATCTTGGCAAAAAAACCGGAGTTGAAGTTCACACAATTTTTCCTTTAAGTGTTACTCCCAAAAACAAAAAGATTGTGAATAAAAATCACCGCCAATCTGTTTTAAAGCAAGAGGCGGGTTTGGCAAAAGAGGCTAATGAAAAACGGAATAAACAAAATATCTTAGATTTAATTTTCGTTGTGATCGGCTTGCTTTTTGGTATTATTGCAATTATAAGGGGATTCACCGCCAAAAAGCATGGTGTCTGTCCTAAAACAGAAAGTCAGTTAGAGCATAATTACGACATACCTGACGTTGATCCAGTGAGGGCACAAATTTTAGATACCGGTAAAGTTCCCAATGTAGAAGCTTTTACGGCTTACATCATGTTTCAGGTCGTCAAAAAGAAACTTAAGATTGAAGACTATAAAGAAAAAAACAAGACTTATTATAGAATCACTGCAACTGACCCCGCAGTTTTGGCTGAAAATGAAGTCTTGACAACGCTCTTTACAATAGTAGGCGATGGTAAAGCAGTAACCACGCAGCAACTGGAAAAATATAAGGGGAAAGAACTAGATAAGGGCTATTATAAATGGACAAAGGATGAATATTTCGGAGTTTTTGAGGATGATCTGCTTTCTGCGGAATTAAATCATTACCGAGATAATGTGCTGGAAATAATAATTCTCTCACTAGTTATCAGTTTCGGCGCAGCTGTCGTTTCTTTTATGAGAATTCCTAAATACGGTTTATTAATTTTTCTTGCAGAAGCAATTTTGCTGTTGTTAGGCGTTTACGGATTAATTATAAGCAATGTTCTGACTAACAAATATACCAAAAAGGGGGCAGAAGAAACCAATAAAGTTCGTGGTTTTGAAAAAATGCTTAACGATGTTGGTCGCTTTGAAATGCGTGATGTCGGTGACTTGATTTTATGGCAGGAAATCATGCCTTACGCAGTCGCTTTCGGTTTGGCTAAAAAAGTTCTGAAAGAACTCAAGATTGAATTCGGTAATGATGAACTAAAGCGCTCAGACTATAGTTATTACGGACCGTTCTTTATCAGTGGCAGTAATGGCTTTTCGGAGAATTTTTCTTCCAGTTTTGCCGGTAGCGTTTCTTATGGCAGCGGCTCGTCTGGTGGCTTTTCAGGCGGCTCATCAGGCGGCTTCGGCGGAGGCTCAGGCGGTGGGGCTTTTTGAAGATTAAGGCAATTTTTCCTACTGTAATCTTTCAAAAATGTCAAGGGTTGAGGCAATAAGCTAGGATACTAGCTTATTGCTTTTTATTGGGTAAGATTTTTAAAACTAGAAGTTTAGCCGATACAGATCGCTACTTCTTTGTATTGGGCTTTGGTATACTAAAATGAATGTAACTAAATTGAAGAAGCTGAGAAAAATGTTTGACTACCGTAATAACTTAAAACGAATACTGGCCAAAACTACTGGCGAAGAACAAAGTCTGCGCAACGGATTGGCTGCAATCAAGTTGATTTTGGGAATGACTGACGAAGAGCAGGCAAAAGTGCCTACAGAGAAAGATCAAAAGTCAAAGGAAGAAAAACGGCTTAATGTGTTGCTTGCGAGCCTCGCTGAACTGGTAAAAACTCCAGGTGAACCTAAGGCGAAAAATTCGGCATTGTCTGTAATTCATCAGTTGCTGATGGCACCAAAATTTGATTCAAATTTAAAGAAAAATTTACAGAGTTTAGAAGTAGCCATCCGTTCTTCGAAAACTACTAACGATGTCATCAACAAAAAAGTTTTTGAAAAAGCATTAGAGAAAAACGAAAAACCCAAGCGGGACTATCGAAAAGGCAAGCGCTATACGGTAGTACGGCTTCTTTCTGGATGTGATTTAATCAATGACAGCAATCGGTGCGTATTTACCTTGAAAGAGTCACAGATTCATTCTTTAAATCTGAAAACTGGTGACATAGTAGAAGCTGTTGAAAATGAAAGTAATCCGAACTATGAAGCGGATTTATTGCGTGTTGTAGGTTTCCATCAGCTTCCTAGCATGCAGGTTGATCAGATCTCCACTTTTAAATATGCGGTAGTTCAGGGGCGTTCTGGTCATTTGTCAATAAGCAGAAACATTAATGGCGAAAAATTGCGTATTCGGGGGGAAACGATACTATTACCCGTTGATTCTAGCCAATTTTCAGAAAACAAGGTTGAGCTTTCGGATGGGTCGATTGTCGATTTAGCTTGGTATGATGGTGACGTGCGCATTAAGAAAAATCCTTCCGAAGCAATTAAAATCAGGTGGATTTACCAACTTGACCAACCGGAAAATGCAGTTAAAACTAAGAAGAAAAAAGTAAAGTCCGCAGAAAAAACTACTTACTTAACCAAGTTAGATATGGATCTGCATTTTCAACGTGTTGGCATTGCCATTGGTGACAATCAAAATGAAGCCATGTTTGAAGGTATTGTCAGCCGGTACAATGGCATTCCAATTCCTATTGATGCCTTTCAGGGCAAGAAAAAACTGCTTGAAAATCAAATTAAAGATTTAGATATTGTTATCCTAGTAACGGCATTTGCAGCCCATGATAGTACCTGGAACATTAGGGAATTTGCCAGTAAATATCATGTTAAATTTGCTGTTAGTTCAAGCAAAGGATTCCAGTCCTTTGAACGAGCACTATACCGTGCGGAAAAGGGCTTACCTGCTTATGAAGGTAATCAAACGATTGAATACCAAAAGCTTGAACAGTAAAGCATATTTAGCAAACTTTATGGAAACTTAATTAAAAATTATAATAATAAAGATCTGTTTAAATCAAGTGCCAAAAAACGTCGTTTTTAGCATATTTCTTGGCTAAATAGATCTTTTTTTGTATAATTAATTACTATATTTTATGAAAGGAAGATGAGATGGGAAACATAAAACATAAACATACGTGGCAATACTGGCTGTTCTTTTTAGCTGGGTTAGAAATAATTACGATTGCAATCAACTTCTTTTATGCTCCAATTAATGTTGCGGCTGGAGGTTCTACCGGTATTTCAATTTTAGTAGATGCAGTTTGGGGAATTAACCGCTCTTTAACCGTCTTTATTGTAAACTTGCTTATGCTGGTTCTAGCAGTCATTTTCCTTGGTAAAGAAACTTTAAAAAAAGTAGCTTTGGGCAGCATGCTTTTGCCAATACTAATGGCAATTACTCCAAGTTTTAAGTTGACTTCGAATAATATGCTAGCTGTCATTTACGGTGGTGTTTTAATGGGAATTGGCGTTTCAATGTTATACCGCATTAATGCCTCTTCAGGAGGAACGACAATTCCACCATTAATTATTAAGAAATATTTCTATATCGATCCGGCCATGTCATTGATGGCAATTGATATGACCATTATTGTTTTGAATCTTTTTGTTGATGGTACAGAAGCATTCTTGCTGGCAGCTTTTTCACAAGTTATTACTACGATTACAATGCGCTATACTGAAACTGGTTTTGATAAAAAATACCAGGTTCGCATTATGAGTAATAGTAAATTAGATGAAATTCGTAACATGTTGCAGGAAGATTATGATGGTTTAACAGTTTTTAATGTTGTCGGAGGTTATACTGACAAGGATAAACAGCAATTAGTAATAGTCGTTGATACTAATGAATATGGGCAGTTAGTAGCTAAAGCACGCGAAATCGACAATGAAGCATTTATCGTCACTGAAAATATTGCTAAAGTTCATGGTGGTAAGTGGCAAATCTAATCTAAATTAGCGAAATAAGATTGATTTATATTGCTAAATTGCTCTTAGAGTAGTAATATGAAATAGTTGTATGTGTGGAGACCTTCACATCTGCAACCGCACATTTTGAGGTAAGAAGTCTTTTACTAAAAGAAAGCACCTCAATTGGCGAGTCTGAGTATTTTTTTGGAGGGCAGTAAATGTACGCAATTATTAAAACCGGTGGTAAGCAATATAAAGTTGCTGAAGGCGATAGTGTTTTTGTAGAAAAGCTTGACGTTGAAGAAGGTAAGGAAGTTACTTTTGATCAAGTAATTTTAACTTCTGATGGTAGCGACGTTAAAGTTGGTGCTCCACTTGTTAAGGGTGCCAAAGTAGTTGCTAAAGTTGAGAAACAAGGTAAGGAAAAGAAAGTTGTAACTTTCAAGTACAAGCCTAAGAAGCACTCACATTCAAAATATGGTCACCGTCAACCTTATACTAAGGTTACAGTTGAAAAGATTGAATTAAGCTAGAGGTGAAAGAGATAATGAATATTTTAAATCTTAAATTATTTGCCCACCACAAGGGTGGAGGTTCTACTGCTAACGGTCGTGACTCAGCTGGTCGTCGTTTAGGCGCTAAAGCTGCTGATGGTCAAACTATTCATGCTGGAACGATTATTTATCGTCAACGTGGTACTAAGATTCACCCAGGCAAGAACGTTGGTCAAGGTGGAGACGATACATTATTTGCATTAGTAAATGGTGTAGTTAAATTTGAACGTAAGGATAAATACAGAAAGCAAGTTTCTGTTATCCCAGTTGAAGAAGAAGCTAAGTAATTTAGTTCTTAATAAGAAGACGAAAAGCATGTGCTTCTCGTCTTTTTTCTGTTTTTAAATTGATAATATTTAATTTAATTAGCTAGTTATCTATTAGGCTTTCGGGGTAAAATTAGTTCAAGTATTTAGGTAAGGAGTACTAGCAATGACTGAGCAAGACGAATTATTAACTCTGTTAAATAGACGTATTGATGAAGTAACAAAATTAGTAAAAGAGCAAAATGCTGATGCAATCTTGATTTTCAATCAGGCTAATTACCGTTATTTGACGAATTTTACGGGTGAAGAAGCACAATTGATTTTAACCGCTCAAGGCGACCGAATTTTATTATCTGATTCACGCTTTGCTGATCAGATTAAGTTCGAAGCTCCTGGCGAATTAAAAGTCATTATGAAAAAAGCCAATCAGGATGAAGAAATTAGCAACCAGCTAAAAGCTCTAAATTTAAATAAGATCTTAATTGAAGGCGAATTTGTTTCAGCAATTGAATTTGCGCATCTTCAAGAATTGAATCCGCAAATTGAGTTTGCGACTTGCGAAGAACTGGTAGAACGAGTTCGCAATGTTAAAGATGACCTTGAACTTGACGCTTTACGTCATGCAATTGACGTATCGATGGACAGTTTTAACGGTATTTTGCCTTTAATCAAACCTGGTGCAGTTGAACGCAATATTGGAGCTAAGCTTGATTATCTTTTTAAAATCAATGGTGGCGATGGTCCCAGCTTTGATACGATTATTGCGTCTGGTGTCCGCTCTGCTTGGGCCCATGGTGTTGCCAGTGATAAAATGATTGAAGACGGTGACATGGTCGTAATTGATTTTGGTGCGTTTTACCACGGCTATGCGGCTGACATCACTAGAACAGTTGCAGTAGGTAAGGTTGACCATGAAATGTATCGAATTTATGAAATTGTTCATGAAGCTCAACGACGTGGTATAGCAGCTGCGATAGCTGGTAATTATGGCAAAGATGTTGATCAAGCAGCAAGAGATTACATTAATGAGCAAGGATATGGCCAATATTTTGGTCACGGAATCGGTCATGGTATTGGCTTAGAAATACACGAACTGTGTCAGCCTGCGCTACCATTTGGGAAGCAAAAATTAGTTAATAATATGGTTCACACCGTAGAACCAGGAATTTATTTACCTAATAAAGGTGGCGTTCGCATTGAGGATGACATCCTTGTTCATGACCAAACACCAGAAACATTATCAACTTTGCCCAAAGATGAATTAATTTCTTTATAAAGTTAAATATTATTGATAGTAAAATCATTCATGAATTGGTAAGATATTATTATGGAGATGAGGTACTTAATATGACAATGATTTCAGTTAACGAATTTAAGAATGGCCTAACCATTAAGTATAATAATGACTTATGGCGGATTGTTGAATTTCAACATGTTAAACCTGGTAAGGGTAGTGCTTTCGTTCGTTCAAAGCTTAAGAGTTTGAATACCGGTGCTGTTCAGGAATATACATTCCGGTCAACTGCAAAAGTTGAAACTGCAGAAATTGAAACTAAGGGAATGCAATACCTGTACAATGATGGTTCAAGCTATGTTTTCATGGATACGACAACTTATGATCAGTTGGCTATTCCGAATGATCAAATTACTGACGAAGCAAAATATTTAAAAGAAAATATGGATGTCAGTGTCATTATGCATGAAGGCAAAACTTTAGGAATCCAATTGCCAAACACCGTTGAATTGACGGTTGCAAAGACTGAGCCGAACATTAAAGGCGACACCTCTTCTGGTGGTGGTAAGCCTGCTACAATGGAAACTGGCCTTGTTGTAAATGTCCCATTCTTTATTAATGAAGGTGACATTTTAGTTATCAATACAGTCGATGGTAGTTACGTATCTCGTGCAAACAAATAAGTAGTTTTTTTGAGGTAAAACAAAATGGCAGATAGTTCAAAAATTGTCTTAAATGATAAAAATAACGGTGAAGAAATCGAAATTGATCCTAGTGTTCTCGAAGTTATCATGGGCATTGCTGCCGAAAAAGTTGACGGTGTTGCCGAAATGCATGGTAACGTTAGATCTGGGATTAACTGGGTTTTAGGTCGTGAAGATCGTCGCCGTGGGATCGAAATCAGAGTCAATGATGAGGGCGATTTGATTGCTGATGTTTACGTTAGCTTTGAAGCTGGTTGTAACGTACCTAAAATTGCCAAGGAGCTTCAAAAGTCGTTAAAGAGTCAGGTTCTTCAAATGACTGATTTAACCCTTAAAGAAATTAACGTTCATGTTATCGGCTTGGTATTTCCAGAAGAAGAACAGGATGATGGTGGAACTTCTCAACTGTTCTCTGACATTGATGAAAAGGGTAAAAATGAATCAACACAAGAGTCGTAGAGTTGCAATGCAAGCAGTATATTTAGCTAATCAAGAGCCTAAATATACTCCTGCCGAAGTTGAAGCTAAAACTGTTGCGATGCTTGATCTGAAAGAACTTTCTGCTTATTCAAAAACTATTATTGAAGGCGTAATTGAAAAGCGGGATGAATTAAAGGGCCAACTTGCTGCTTACTTAAAGAAAAATTGGCGAATTGACCGAATTAACCAAATTTCACTTGCAATTTTGGAAGTTAGTTTATACGAGATTAAGTACAGTGATGAAATAGAGCCTAAAGCGGCAGTAAATGAAGCTTTAAACTTATGTGATGAATTTGCCGATCCTAAAACAAAGCCATTTATTAACGGTATTTTGGCAAACTTTATCAAAAAATAACTAATAGTCGGCTAGAGGCCGGCTATTTTTTTAAAAAAGGAATTTGTAGTGGGACAATTGCTGGATGGAAAGTTGCTGGCGCAAAAACGTGCTGGTAAACTTAAAGAAAAAGTAAAGGATTTAAAAAAACGCGGGCTAAATCCTCTTTTTTGTGTAATTAATATTGGTGATGATCCCAGTAGTCAGCTTTACTTGAAAACCAAGAAAAAAAGAGCTGCTGAAGTTGGAATTGAGCAACAAGTGTATCAACTTGCACAAAATGAATCCCAGAATAACCTGTTAACTTTAATTGATCGCTTAAATCAAGATGAAAAGGTTTGCGGAATCATGATTCAGTTACCCGTTCCAGATCAAATTAATCTTAATGAAGCATTAGAGCACATCAGTCCAAGTAAAGATGTTGATTGTCTCACACCGAGTAATGTTGGCCGTCTATGGCGGGGAGATCATTTTGTTGAACCGGCAACTGCTCACGGAATTTTGGCTTTACTTGATTACTATCAGATTGATCTGCGTGGACAAAATGTTGTAATTATTGGCCGCAGTAGTATTGTTGGTAAGCCACTTGCTGCATTAATGCTTGAGCGTGATGCCACAGTATCAATTTTACATACGAAAACGAAACATCTTGATGAATACACCAGAAAAGCTGATATTTTAGTTTCTGCCGCTGGTCAAGCAGGTCTGATTACAGCAGATATGGTAAAAGATGATGCCGTCGTAATCGATGTTGGCATCAACCGGCAAAATGGAAAAACAATTGGTGATGTTGATTTTGCAAGGGTTTTGCCAAAAGCAAAATACATTACACCGGTCCCAGGTGGAATCGGACCATTGACCGTTGAATCATTAATGGAACAGGTAGTCGCATTGACAAGGAGGAAAAATGGAAGATAGCAAATATCTTACCGTTACGGATTTAAATTATTACATTACGCAAAAGTTTAAAAATGATCCGTATTTGCATAAGGTTTTTCTTCAAGGTGAACTTTCTAACTTTCGTTACAGACGGAATTCACACCAATATTTTTCTTTAAAAGATGAAAAATCAAAAATCAATGTTGTTATGTTTCGTTCTTATTTTGATAAGGTGAAGTTTAAGCCTGAAGAGGGAATGAAAGTTTATATCACTGGGTATGTCAATGTTTATGGCCCTCAAGGGACATATCAGTTCTATGCTGAAGCAATGGAACCAGCTGGACTAGGGGCTTTGTATGAGCAGTTGCAGCAATTGCAAAAGAAATTAGCCCAGGAAGGTTTGTTTGCTCAAGAGCATAAACGACCACTCCCACGGTTTCCTGATCATATTGCTGTTGTTACTAGTGCCTCTGGTGCAGTTATTCATGATATCTTAGTAACTGCTAACCGCCGCTTTCCGCATGCACAAGTGGATCTGTTTCCTGCACAGGTACAGGGTGACCGAGCAGCAGATTCCTTAGTAAGCGCAATGAAGCAAATCGCTAATTATGGTGATAAATATGATGTCATGATAATTGGTCGGGGTGGTGGTTCCTTAGAGGACCTATGGCCTTTTAACGAAGAAGCCGTCGTTAGGCAAGTTTACGACATGAAAATGCCGGTTATTTCTTCAGTTGGTCACGAAACTGATACAACTCTCTGTGATCTTGTAGCTGATGCACGCGCTGCCACTCCAACTGCAGCTGCAGAATATGCAACACCTAATTTAACCGATGAATTAGCCAATATTCATCAGTTGCAAAGTAGTATGCTTTCTAGTATGCAAAATGTTATTCGTGTTCGGCGCGATGCTTTGAATCGGATCAATCATTCTGTTATTATGCGCGAACCGGCTAGATTGTACGATGAGCAAGCACAAACTTTGGATCTTTTACGTGATCGACTTCAACGTAATATGACACATCTGCTTGAGAGAAATAGGCAAAGCTATCAATTAAGTACCCAAAAATTATTTGCGCAGAATCCGGCTAAAAGAATTGAGCAGATATTACAGCAAGAGAATTTTTACTATCAAAAATTAAATGCTAATATGCGCAACTTGTTACGCGAAAAACGGCATCAGCTTGCTCAACTCGGGCAACAACTTGATGATTACAGCCCACTTAAAACACTTGAGCGTGGCTATGTGTATGTAACTGACACTGCAGCAAAAACTGTGGGTTCAATTGAACAAGTCAATGTAAAAGATGAAGTGAATCTTCATTTTAAAGATGGCCAAGCAAAAGCAATTGTAAAAACAACTAGGAGAAATGACAATGACAACCAAGAAAAATAATTTTGAAGAAGAACTGACGCAATTACAAAAAATTGTCAATAACCTTGAAAATGGTAATCTTCCTTTGGAAGACGCTCTTGATGAATTTCAAGCTGGCGTTAAGTTAAGTCGTGATTTAAATAAGCGCTTGACTGAGGCTGAAGAAACTGTCGCTAAGTTAATTGATAGTGATGGCACAGAGCATAAACTTGACCCTAATAATGCTGCAGCACCGGAAGAATAATAAAAATGAACTTTACAGAATTTAAAAACAAATGGACAAGTGTCATTGATGAGTATTTAGCTACCCATTTAAAAGAAGATATTGATGACAAGCAAATTAGTCAAATTATGTCTTATTCGGTAATGGCTGGTGGAAAGAGATTACGGCCACTGCTTTTTTTGGCAACAATTAATTCCTTAGGTAAAGAAATTGGACCAAAGGAGATACAGATCAGTTGCGGAATCGAATTAATTCATACATACTCATTGATTCATGACGATCTTCCAGCCATGGATAATGACGATTATCGTCGTGGTATGCTTACTAGTCACCGCAAATGGGGTGAAGCTGAAGCTATCTTAGCTGGGGATGCACTGCTACCTTTGGGCATTCAATGGATTGCTGAAGGAAGCAATTCAATTGTATTAGTTAAAATTATTACCGCTGCAATTGGCGCTAATGGCATGGTTGGTGGTCAATATTTGGATATCGATTCAACTAATAACCAAGCTGTTGCTGATAATGAACAACTGATTGATCGGATGGAATGGCTTAAGACCGGATGCTTAATCGAAGCTTGTGTTGAAATGGGCGCTGTCTACGCTGAAGCTGATGAGCAAAGCAAAGCCAAATTACTGGCCTTTGCAAAAGATTTTGGTCGTTCATATCAAATTTATGATGACCTGGTAGATATTACTGAAACAAGTCAAGAAGCAGGTAAAAAGACACATAAAGATCAAGAAAGTGGCAAAAATAACACTTTGACAGTTTTAGGAGTTGAAAAAAGCCGCCAAGAATTATTACGTTTAACCATTCATGCTAAGTCAACATTGGTTGGATTAAATGGCCTAATTTTAGCTGGTTTTCTTGATTTATACCAAAAGGTGCTTTAAATGACAAAAGAGAGAGCAGATATTTTACTGACCAAGCAGGGACTTTTTCATTCACGAAATCAGGCACAGCGCGCAATCATGGCTGGCCTAATTTCAGATCATAATCACCAACGAATTGATAAAAGCGGGACTAGTTTTCCTATCGATGAAAAATTTTACCTTAAAGATTCTGGCAAAAAATACGTATCCCGTGGTGGTTTTAAGCTCGAAAAAGCACTAAAATCTTTCAAGATTGATCTAACTGATAAAATATGTTTGGATATTGGTGCTTCAACTGGTGGCTTTACCGATGTGGCGTTAAAAAATCATGCCAAACTAGTGTATGCACTTGATGTTGGCTATAATCAGCTTGCTTGGCAATTACGGGATGATCAACGTGTGGTTGTAATGGAAAAGCAAAATTTCCGTTATAGTAAACCAGAAGATTTTACTCTTGGGTTGCCTGACTTTGCAATGACTGATGTATCCTTTATCTCGCTGGATTTAATCATGCCCCCAATGTATCAGATTCTAAAAAATGGCTGCGATGCTGTTTGCTTGATTAAGCCGCAATTTGAAGCGGGTCCCGAAAACGTTGGTAAGCATGGCATTGTCCATGATCATGCTGTGCACTGCGCTGTTATTGAACACACAGTAGTAAAAGCACGTGAGATTGGTTTTAATGTTTTAGATGTTGATTATTCCCCCATCAAAGGTGGTAAGGGAAATATCGAATTTCTGATTCATTTGCAAAAAAACGAGGCAAATGGTGGCAAGTGCTTGTGGACGCAAACACCTGAAGACGTTGTTAGACGGGCAATTTCTGAATTGTAGGAGAAGACAATGTTAGTTGAGCTGGATATTAAGAATTTTGCTATTATTAAAGCGTTAAAAGTTCGTTTTCAAGAACACATGACGGTTTTAATTGGTGAAACTGGTGCAGGTAAATCAATTATTATTGACGCTGTTTCATTGCTAATGGGTGGCCGTGGGCAAAAAGAAATGGTTCGAAGCGGTGAAAAAAAGGCTGTAGTAACGGGTCTTTTTGAAATTGGGGAAGACTCTCAAAAAATAACCAATTTATGTAAAAAATACGGTTTACCCGATTCAGATGGTCAACTGGTTATTAGTCGTGAGTTAGCAGTTAAGGGCAGAAATGTTGTTCGAATTAACGGACAGTTGACGACCATTAACGTGTTACGTGAGCTTGGTAACTACCTTGTTGATATTCATGGTCAAAATGATCAACAAATTTTAATGGACCAGGATCGTCAAATTGATTTAGTCGATAATTATGCTTCGGATGAATTTAAAGACCAGCTAAAGCAGTATCAAGATGAGTTTGCAACTTGGCAAAAATTAACGGACCGGTTAAACCACTTAAAAAGTGATGCACAAGAACTAGCCCAAAAGCAGGATATCTTAACCTTTCAAAATGAGGAGTTATCTTCAGCAAATTTGACTGATCCTAACGAAGACGAACAGCTGGAAGAAGAATATAACGAGCTTAACAATTATCAAAAAATTGTTGATACTGCTAATTATTTGATGCAGCTTTATGATGATGAAGAACATGGGATTGAAACCTTAGTTGGCAACGCGCAACAAGCAGCTAATGATTTGACTACGTATGGTAGTAAATTTAAAGACATTGCTAAGACGATTGATGATGGTGTTTATGCATTGAGTGATGCCCGCAGTGAGCTTTCAAATGTCTTGGATGAAATGGACTTTGATGAAGAAAGATTCCAGTACGTAACCAATCGGTTGGACTTGCTTAATTCATTGAAGAAAAAATACGGACCGAGTTTACAAGATGTTTTTGCTTTTTATGAAAAAGTCAAAAAAGAATTAGGTCAATATCAAACGGGCGGTTTAGACGAAGAAAAGCTGCAAAAAAGTGTTACTGTAATAGAGCAAAAATTGACCGAAAGAGCTGATAAATTGCACCAAGCTCGTGAAAAGGTGGCCCGTTCACTTGAAGAAAAGATAAAGCAGGAATTAGCAGACCTGTATATGGCTAAAGCGCGGTTTGCAATTGCTATTTCACCAACCAAGACTTTTACTAAAAAGGGAACGGATGAAGTTGTCTTTTTAATTGCACCTAATCCCGGAGAAGATTTGTTACCGTTAGTTAAAATAGTTTCTGGTGGTGAACAATCACGTTTGATCTTAGCACTTAAAGCTATTTTTAGCCGTGTAGAACCTGTAGGCACAATGATATTTGACGAAATTGATACGGGTGTTTCTGGTCGGGTTTCGGCTGCTATTGGTGAAAAATTGCATTCAATTGGTGAACACAAGCAAGTGATTGCGATTACGCACTCCCCGCAAGTAGCGGCCGCCAGTGACCAAAAATATCTGGTAGCTAAACAAGTTAAGGATGGCGCAACTTATACGCAAATTGGGCCACTGACACAAGAAGAAACTGTAACTGCAATTGCGGAAATGATGGCTGGAAGCGATGTTACCCAAGCGGCGAAGCAAAATGCGAAAGACCTAATGAGGAGTTTTAAAAAGAAAAAATGAAATACTTTGAAAAGGTAACTCTTAATGAAGCCGAAATTTTACTTGCCCAAAAGCTAACCGCCAGTGTACGTGCAGAAGACAGCACATATAATGAAATTTATTTAAGTAACCAATATAATTATTTTTCCGACATGCCAACATTTGTCTATGCGCTTGATAATGGCAAGATGGTTGGATTGACAATGTTATATGCTGATGAAAAGCCCACTGAAGAAGTTGAAGTGCACGTGGAAGTCTGTCCTAGATATCGCCGGCAAGGTATTGCAATGGAAATGATAAAGCGGGCAGAAAAAATCATGAATAAATATGGTTATTTTGACTATTGTTTTGTTTCTGAAAAACCATTTATTGATAAAAATCCGGATTTTTTAAAGAATATGAACTTAAAAATTGATGATCATGATTACCACATGGAAACTACCAATCCAAAGTCAATCGATAAAGAAGATATGCTCAATCAAGTTTTGGCAGTTCGTGAAATGACCAAAAGTGATATCAAAACGGTTGTTGACTTATATTGCCAAGCATTTGACAAAAGCAATGAATCGTCAACGAAATATGTTACTGAAGGCTTTAAAGATAAAGAAAAAATCAATTTTGTGTTAACTGATCATACCAAGGTTGTTGGCTACTGCGCTATTGATCCTGGCTCATTTGATTATTTCTTTGGTCTGTTTGTTGCTAAGGACTTTTGCGGTCACGGTTATGCCACATTTTTTATTAAGAAAATGATGGCAATTAGGCAGAAAAAAGGTTCAAGAAGATTTGTTCTTGATGTGGAACCGGACAATCAAGCTGCAATTCATGCTTATCAAAATGCAGGTTTTCAAATTAAAAGTGAAACTTTCTATTTAAATTAAGAAGATAAAACAACGAAAAGCCCAAGAGCTTATGTAAATTCTTGAGCTTTTTTAGTGTTTAATATTTATAGTTAAATTAACAGACTTTAGTCTAAATCAACTCTGAAAATATTGTCCAGGTCGATTACTTTGAGCAATTTACAGTCAGCCGATCTTAAAACGAACCTGCCGGCCGAAACCTGTTTAGTAATCTGGCCAATTTCGCTACTGCCATCTTGATAGCTGATTAAAGCATAGGCGCGATGCAATAAGGCATATTGTAAAGAAGATAATATTTCACTGTGAAACTGATTATAGATACTCAGTCTGTCGTCGTCATAATCAAATAAGTAATGATAGATTTTCTTAAGTGAGTTTTTCATCAAATTAACCCTCAGTAAGTTTCGAACATCTGTTTGACTATTTATATTATAAGAACATTTGTTTTGAAAAACAAGCTTTTTATTTAAAGTTTTTTGTTTAAGAGTGTAAACTTGTGCTCAAAGTATAATACATCAATAATGATCGAACTTGAAAAACTTGCGCATTTAGTGCAAACTAAACATATTAGCTTTTTATAGGGGAGTATGGCATGGCAGAAAAAGGTTTGTTACTTGTCCTTTCGGGTCCTTCAGGAGTTGGAAAAGGTACCGTTAAAAGTGCAATTGTAAAAAATAAGGTTTTTCCTTTCGAATATTCGGTTTCGATGACTACGAGGAAGCCGCGACCAGGTGAAGTTGATGGTCGAGATTATTATTTTGTTAGTGAAGAGCAATTTCAGGAAGCTATTAACCAAGGGAAGCTTTTAGAATATAATAATTACGTAAATCATTTTTACGGTACACCGCTTGATCCTGTTCAAAAGATGTTGAATGAAGGTAAGGATGTCTTACTGGAAATTGACGTTAATGGTGCTCAAAAGGTGCGAGAAAAAATGCCGGATGGTGTTTTTATCTTCTTGACACCACCTGATTTGCACACTTTACACTTGCGTTTAGAAAATCGTGGAACAGAATCTGAAGATGTCATTATGGGTCGAATTAAGCAGGCACGTAATGAAATCTTAGTTATGCAAGATTATGATTATGCAGTTGTAAATGATACTGTTGCTAACGCCGTTGATCATATCAAGGCAATTGTTGATGCAGAACACGTTAGCGTTAAAAGAGTAATTGATACCTATCGTAAGATGGTCAGGGAGGATTAAAATGAGAGTTACATACCCATCAATTGATAAATTATTGGCACAAGTTGATTCACGCTATTCTTTATCTGTACTTGCTGCCAAGCGAGCACATGAGTTAGAGGCTGGCGAGCCAGAGGCATTAAAAGAATACAAATCACAAAAGCCAGTTGGTAAAGCCCTTGAAGAGATTGAAGCCGGCAAAGTTACCGTCGATTCAAGTCATCGTGAGGTTAATCAGTAATCGGTTAAATTATATGACCTCCATCCCAATGAGATGGAGGTCATTTTTACTAAAGGTGATTTAATGATTGCGCAAATAATTGTAGATATTGCGGCAAAGCAAACAGACCGCATTTTTGAATATCATGTTCCAGATGAACTAGATGAAGTTGAAATTGGTTCTCGCGTTTTTGTTCCGTTCGGTTCACGCAAGTTGCAGGGCTTTGTTGTAGGGTTAAGTGAAAAAAGTCAATATCAAGGTCAGCTGAAAGATTTACTTTTAGTAGTGGATGAAATGCCGCCGTTAACAAATGAACTAGTGGACTTATCTAAGGCACTAGCAAAGCGAGTATTTTCTTATCGCATTTCAATTTTAAAAACCATGCTTCCGCGAGTGATGCGGGCAAATTACCGTAAAGTATTAACACCGGTTTCTGATCAAGCAAAGGCGTTACCCTTTTTTCAAGGTGATCCGATTGATTTAACTAAAGTTACTGATAATCGTGAAATTGCGTATATCCGTAAACTTCTTCGCAATGATGAGGCCAAGGTTGAATACATCGTTGAAAATCGTGCAAAAGTAAAAACGGAAAACGTTTATTCGCTACCGTTAGCGCAAAAAGATTATCTTGCTTTTTATGAAGAACTCAGAAGTAACGCGGTTAAACAAAAACAGCTGCTTACGTTTGTGATTCAGCATTATGATGAGTTTCCGTTGAAACAAACTTTGATAGAAAAACAGGCTGAAATTAACACGGCGACTCTTACTAGTGCTGTGAACAAAGGATGGTTACGTAAAGATCAGGCAGAAATATACCGTGATCCCCTAGCTGGTTTTGCAACACCTACTAAAAACCATCATCAAGTTGTATTAAATGATAAACAAACAGCTGCTTTAGCTCAAATCACCCCTGCCATTGAAAACAAAAAAGCACAAACCTTTTTGTTGGAAGGAATTACTGGCAGTGGGAAAACCGAAGTCTATCTTAATGCGATTAGTAAAACCCTTGCTCTCGGTAAAAATGCCTTGATGCTGGTACCGGAAATTTCATTAACTCCCCAAATGGTTGAACAAGTTAAAGATCGCTTTGGAGATCAAATTGCCGTCTTGCATAGTGGGTTATCAGAAGGTGAATTGTACGATGAGTGGCGCCGAATTCGCCGCGGAGAAGTTCGCGTAGTTGTTGGCGCACGCAGTGCCGTTTTTGCACCATTAACGAATATCGGGTTAATTGTAATTGATGAAGAACATGAATCTTCTTATAAGCAAGAGGATAATCCGCGCTATCATGCCCGTGATGTTGCAATTTGGCGTAGCAAGTATAATTCCTGTCCGTTAGTGTTAGGCAGTGCAACGCCTTCTCTTTCGAGTCGTGCGCGAGCACAAAAGGGTGTTTATCAGTTATTATTATTACCGCAGCGGGCAAATAATAAAAAACTGCCTGAAGTTCATTTAGTAGATCTTAAGCAAGCTGATTTTGCAGGAAATCAGCTAGATTTGTCTGTCCAATTAGTGAAAGCAATTGAGGATAGATTAGCTAGGCATGAGCAAATAATTTTAATGCTTAATCGCCGCGGTTTTGCTAATTTTATGCTCTGCCGCGAATGTGGTTATGTTATGAAATGTCCCAACTGTGACCTCTCGTTAACGATGCATAAAGATACGCACCAAATGCAGTGTCATTATTGTGGCTACTCGACTTCAATTCCGCGTGAGTGCCCTAATTGTAAAAGCAGCAGAATTCGGTTTCTTGGAACAGGTACGCAAAAGGTGCTGGAAGAATTGAATGAACTTCTGCCCGAAGCCAAAGTATTGCGAATGGATGTGGATACTACAAGACGCAAGGGTGCTTATAAAAAAATCTTGGATGCGTTTGGTAATCATGAAGCAGATATATTGCTGGGAACGCAAATGATCGCAAAGGGGCTTGATTTTCCAAATGTTACCTTAGTAGGCGTGGTAAATGCGGACACAGGATTATGGGTCCCAGATTATAACGCTTCTGAGCGCACTTTTGAATTGCTCACACAAGTTGCTGGACGTGCTGGACGTGCTGAAAAAACGGGCGAAGTCATTATTCAAACTTTTAATCCAGATCACTATGCTATTAAACTAGCTAAAAAACAGGATTATGAGCATTTTTATGCGTATGAAATGCGGGTTAGGCATGCTGGTAACTATCCCCCGTATTTTTACACGGTTTTGATTTCAGTCGCATCTAAAAATGAGCAAAATGCTGCGCGCGAAGCCTTTAGGATAAAAAAGCAACTTCAGAGTCATCTGCATTCGGAAACAATCATTTTAGGTCCAACTCCAAGTGCAATTTCTCGTCTAAAAAACCAATATTACTATCAAATACTGGTAAAATATAAAAAAGAGGACAATTTGAACAATTTGTTGCACCAAATTCAAGATTCTGCACAAAAAGTTAAAAAATATGGTTTAAATATCTATATCGATAATGAACCTGAACGCATAATGTAAAGGGGAAATTTATAAATGACATCAGTAATTTTTATGGGGACACCTGAATTTTCAGTTCCAATCTTAAAGGGACTAGTTGCAAATGACTATGAAATTAAGGGCGTTGTTACTCAACCTGATAAAAAGGTTGGTCGCAAGCAAACACTGACCAAGACGCCAGTAAAAGTTGCCGCTGAAAGTTTGGGACTACCAATTTTCCAACCAGTAAAACTTTCCCGCTCACCTGAAGTGGAAGAACTAATTCAAATGCACGCTGATTTAATTGTTACTGCTGCTTACGGTCAATTTTTGCCTACCAAGTTTTTAAATTCGGTTAAAATTGCGGCTGTTAATGTTCACGGTTCGCTTTTACCAAAATACCGTGGTGGAGCACCAATTCAGTACTCATTAATAAACGGTGATACCAAAACCGGAATAACTATCATGGAAATGGTAAAAGAGATGGATGCTGGTGACATTTATGCCCAAGAAGCCATCAAAATTGCGGATAATGACACAACTGGCAGTATTTTTGCTAAGTTGTCGATTGTTGGTCGTGATTTATTACTGCAAACTTTGCCGCAGATAATTGCTGATCCGTCTAAAAAAACACCACAAGATGCAAGTAAAGTGGTTTTTTCACCTAATATTAGTAAAGCCCAGGAAGAAATCAAACTCACTATGACCGCAGCGCAGGCTAATAACCTGATTCGTGGACTTAATCCCGATCCAGGTGCTTACATACTTGTTGATGGTAAACGACTAAAAGTCTGGCAGGCTGCTGTTAGTTCTACCACAACTGATTTACCGGTGGGCTCCTTGGTTGCAAACAATAATTGTTTTGCGATTAGTATGGCTCAGAAAACAGTTTTGGAACTTAAAGAGATTCAGCCAGCGGGCAAGAAGAGAATGGATGTCAAAAGCTTTTTAAACGGACAAGGTGGTAAATTTAAAGTAGGAGATCAAATTGCTAAATAAAAGTGCGCGAGCAGTTGCATTAGAAACTTTAATTCGTATTTTGTGTGATGGTTCGTACTCCAATATCAGTTTAAATAATAATTTGCGATCAACGAATCTATCACAAGCTGATCGTAATTTTGCCACAAGACTAGTTTATGGTACGGTTCAATATAAAATCTTTTTGGATTATCAAATACAGGATTTAATTAAAACTAAACTTAAGGAAGAGTATCTGAAGCCGTTACTTCTAATGTCGGGTTATCAGCTCATTTTTATGGATAAAGTTCCTGATCGTGCCGTTTTAAACGAGGCGAATTTGCTAGCAAAGAAATTTGGCAAAAAAAATTCGACTGGATACAAAATCGTTAACGGTATCTTGCGTTCGTTAATTCGCAGAGGGACTGTTTTACCTGAAAAAAATAATTTAGTCCATTATTTAAGTGTAAAAGAGAGCACGCCTAAATGGTTAGTAGAATATCTGATTAGTCACTGGGGTGAAAAGCGCGCTGGCAGCATTTTAGCCAGCATTAATGAAAACGCAAAGAATACAGTGCGCGTTTCTAGGTTAGCTAATCCTGATGAGGTATTTTCTGAATTAACAGAACTTGATTTTGCACCACAAAGATCACAATTATCTGATGATGTCTTTGTTCTTAGTCGAGGTGGTATCGTAAATTCTACTTTGTTCAAGAAAGGCGAATTGACAGTTCAGGATGAAGCTGCTAGTTTGGCTGTAAGTGCATTTGACTTTATTGGTGATGAGAATGTTCTTGATGCATGTAGTGCACCGGGTGGTAAAACCGTTCAAATAGCTGAAAAAATACCTACTGGTCAAGTAATCGCCTTGGATATCCATGAAAATAAGCTTCGCTTAGTTCGTCAAAACGCGACACGAATGAATGTAATTGATCGCGTAAAAACGATGGCAATGGATGCTCGTAAAGCAGATGAATCTTTTGACCAACAACAATTTGATAAAATTTTAGTTGATGCGCCATGTTCCGGCTTAGGCTTGTTAAGACGAAAACCGGAAATTAGGTATAATAAACATCCAGCTGATTTAAAACAATTACAGCAAATTCAGTTGAATATTCTTGACCATGTGTCTAAGCTATTAAATGAAAGTGGTGAATTGGTTTATTCAACTTGTACGATTGCTACTGAAGAAGATGAAGAAGTAGTCGAGAAATTTTTAGAGCAGCATTCTAAATATCGGTTACAGTCTTTTAAAACAGGTAATCTTGAAGCTCCAAATGGGATGCTTAAAATTTTACCTGATAGTTATAATAGTGACGGCTTTTTCATTGCCAAGTTTGTGATGCGAGGTTAAAGTTTTGATAAAAACAGCATTTGCTTCCAGTATTGGTCGGATACGGAAAAGTAATCAAGATTTTGTTCAAGTTTTTGAAAATAAAAGTAATGTAACAATGGCGATTGTCTGTGATGGCATGGGTGGCCACCAAGGTGGGGATGTTGCCTCAACGATGGCTGTCAGTCATCTCGGACATAGTTTTAGCATGACTGATTTTAACGATTGTGTTAGTGCGCATAAATGGCTGGATGTGCAATTGAGCTCTGAAAATGAAACAATCTTGCGCACCGCTGATCGCTTTCCTGATCTAAATGGAATGGGGACAACAATTGTTTTAGCAATTGTATTCGATCACCAAGCCCTGATTGCTCATTTAGGTGACTCAAGGGCTTATGGCTATTCTGATGGTCAATTTACACAATTAGTAGAAGATCACTCACTAGTTAATGAATTAGTGAAAATGGGTCAGATTACCAAGCAACAAGCAAAAAATCACCCACAAAAAAATATCATTACGCAATCACTAGGTGTTTCCAGTACGGTTGACCCTGAGTTTTGTCAAATCGATTTAAAGGATAATGACCTGATATTATTGTGTACTGATGGTTTGACCAATTCCTTAAGCGATCCGCAAATTCAACAAATTTTGGCTACTAAGGGCTTATCGCTTAAAGACCGTTGTCATAAATTAATTAATGAGGCTAATCGTTTAGGTGGTGGAGACAATATCACAGTTTGCCTAGTGCTAAATGAAGGCGGTGATGACTAGTGATCAATAAAGGATATTTATTAGGTGACCGTTATCGCATCCTTGATACGCTGGGTGAAGGTGGAATGGCTAATGTTTATTTAGCAGAAGACATCATTTTGCAGCGCAAAGTAGCAGTTAAAATCTTAAGGTTGGATTTGCAAAAAGAACCGCAGACATTGGCTCGTTTTCAGCGTGAAGCCCTTGCGACTAGTGAACTAAGTCATCCAAATATTGTCATGGTTCTCGATGTCGGTACTGATCAGGGATTACCTTATATGGTAATGGAATACGTTGATGGCCCGGACTTAAAGGACTATATATTACAAAATTCGCCCCTAGATTTGCATGATGTTATCCGAATTATGGATCAAATTTTAAGTGCGATGGCATTGGCTCATAAGCATAATGTGATTCACCGTGACTTAAAGCCGCAAAATATCCTCATGGATAAAAGGGGAAATATTAAAATAGCGGATTTTGGGATTGCTGTAGCCCTGAATCAAAATTCAATTACCCAAACTAATTCTGCTCTTGGTTCTGTTCATTATATGTCGCCCGAGCAGACTCGTGGCGGCTTAATTACTAAGCAGTCTGATATTTATTCTTTAGGTATTATTCTTTACGAATTAATAACCGGTTCGGTTCCATTCAACGGGGATTCGGCAGTCGCGATTGCACTTAAGCATGCCCAGGAGCCAATTCCTTCTATTAAGGAAAAAGATGCAAATGTGCCTCAGGCACTTGAAAACGTTGTGCTAAAAGCAACAGCCAAAGACCCGCGTGACCGGTATGCTTCTGCTAGGGAAATGCAATCAGACCTTGATACTAGTTTAGATCCAGCCCGCGCAGATGAACCCGTTTTTGAACCGACTCATGGTGTCAATGACGATGAAACTATTATTTTGCCTAATTTCAATGCTAAGTCTAAGCCAAAGTCAACTGAGCAAAAGGTTGAAGATGAGATTGAGCAAAATGAAGAAAAAGAATTACCTAAAAAGACAAACTTCTTTCAAGCATTGCGCAATCACAAATGGTGGTGGCTATTTGTTGGCTTGGCAGCAATTTTAGTAGTCGTCTTAATGTTTTTTGTTGTTACTAATAATAGTCGCAATGATATTAGAATTCCAGATGTGACTAATTTATCGGAAGACCGTGCCCGGCAACAAATTGAAAATGTCGGTCTCAAAGTGGGACAAATTAAGCACCGAAATTCTAACAGTATCAAACGCGGGAAAGTTATTCGAACTTCTCCAAGCGCAGGAAAAAGTTTGAAGAAAGGTCGCTTCGTTGATATTTATGTGTCAGACGGGGCGGGAATGGTCCGTGTACCTGATGTAACCGGAGAGGCATATGAAAGAGCCGTCTATAAGTTAGAAAAAATGGGCTTTGACGTTATTCGCGAAAATCAATTCTCTGATAATGTTCCCGTCAACCACGTAATTTCGCAAAGTATTGCGGCAGATGTTGAAGTAAAACCGGCAAGGACAACAATTACGTTAGTTGTCTCTAAAGGTAGAGATGACAATGATCGGCGCAAGAGTGTAAAATTACTTAACTTTAAAAATTATTCTCTTAAGGCCGTCCAAGAATTCGCTCATAAACATGAATTGATTTTGCAAGTAACACCAACGTATTCTAAACGGGTGAAAAAGGGGAATATCATTTCGATGAGTCCATCTGCTGGCACAGAGGTTCCTAGAGGAAGTACGATTGTTGTGAGTGTTTCGGAAGGGCCTAAGGCTGAAAGAGACTCTACGGTTATTAAGACGTTTACGATTACCTATGAAGACGATGATGACGATGACTCATCAAACAAGCGCGGCAATCACGTTCAGATTTATATTGCGGATGATAATCATTCGATTGATAATATTTATCGTGATTTATACATTAAGCGGGATGTTAATTTCTCAATTCCATTTTTGCTGAAGAACCATTCTGGTGAATTACGAGTTGTTCGCGATGGACAAACCATCCTGAATGAAAAGGTGACTAAATGACAAAGCAGACTGAAGGAATAATTATTGGCTTAATTGCCGGTTTTTATGATGTTCAAACTAAGGATCAAGTTGTGCGGACACGAGCACGCGGACTTTTTCGGAAAACCAAAATGAAGCCTGTTGTGGGTGATCGCGTCAAAATTCAAATAGATGAGGAGGGAATAAGTTACTTAGTCGAAGTTTTACCACGAACGAATCTGGTCGGTCGTCCGGCTCTTGCGAATGTTGATCACGTTTTATTGGTAATGTCGGCAGTTGAGCCTGATTTTTCCTTGCAGCTGCTTGATCGCTATTTAACCTTTTTCTCTTGGCAAAAAGTGGCAGTTAGCATTTATCTTTCAAAAAGTGACCTGATCGATGCAAACAGGTTTACTGAGATTAGTAAAAGTTTAGCTTACTATGTCAAAATCGGTTACCCTGTTTACTACAAATGGGAAGATTTGGCTGCTAAGTTACCCTTAGCCATTACTTCTGCGCAAATCTGGACACTGGCTGGACAATCAGGTGCCGGGAAATCCACCCTAATTAATCACCTGAAAAAAGACCTTAAACAGAAAACAGGAGCAATTTCTACTAGCTTGAATCGGGGCAAGCATACGACTAGAACTGTCCAGTTGTTTAAATTGGGTGAGGGCTTTTTGGCTGATACTCCGGGATTTTCCGCGCTTGATTTTACGCCGATTAAAATTAATGAATTATGCAACTATTTTGTTGAATTTAAAAAGGCAAGTGCTAAATGCAAGTTTAGGGGCTGTCAGCATTTAAAAGAGCCTAAATGTGAAGTGAAAAAATTAGTAGAAGAAAAACAATTTTTGCAAAGTCGTTATGATGATTACCTATTAATGCGGTCAGAAATTGAAAATGGTCGCATTCCTGAGTATTTGAAGTAAGGAGAATAATTTTGATTGCACCTTCGATTTTAAACATTAATAATTTAGATTTGATTAAAGACATCCAAGTTGCTGCAGACGCAGGAATAACTCGCTTTCACATTGATATCATGGATGGCCATTTTGTTCCTAATTTGTCATTTGGACCTCAGGTAGTTAGCGACTTTAAGAAAGCTTTCCCTGATCTGGAAGCAGAAGTCCATCTGATGAGTGATAATCCAGATGATCTTGTTCCAGCATTTATTAAGGCAGGAGCTGATCTTATTCTGCTTCACTATGAAGCAATTAATGAAGAAGATTTAAGCAAATGGATTGCATTTTTGCATGCAAGTAAAGTTAAAGTGGGGCTGGTCTTAAATCCTGATACTCCGGTTTCTGTCTTGGCTAAATATAGTACTTTAATTGATCAAGTTCTAATTATGACCGTATATCCGGGCTTTGGCGGACAAAAGTTTATTTCTGAATCATGTTCTAAGATTGAAGAAGCCAAGAAAATTATTGGCGATAATGTTCCAATCGAAGTAGACGGTGGAATTAATGATGAAACGGCACAGCTAACTAAAAAGGCTGGTGCGGAAATTTTTGTTGCCGGTTCATATCTTTTCTGTCAAGACAGCATACCCCAACAAATTACTAAATTAAGACAGAGTATTGATGAATGATGAAAGCAATAGCGTTATTGGGTGCGCCGAAGGATCAATGGCCAACTGATTTGACGGCACAGTTAAAACAAGCTAGGCAAAATGGCGAGTTTTTGATTGGCGTTGATCGGGGCAGCATCTTGTTGCGGGAATTGGGCTTAAAGCCAGATTTAGCAGTTGGAGATTTTGATTCTTTAAAGCCGCAGGAACTTTCGCAAATAGAGCAAACAGTGTCAGATATCCGCTATTCGGTACCTGAAAAGGATCTGACTGATACTGAATTAATGATTAGATATGCGTTTGAAGATTACGGGGTAGAATTTTTAACCCTCTTTGGATCGACTGGTGGCCGTCTTGATCATTTTTTGAATAACTTACTGATGGTATTAAAACCAGAATTTAGTGCTTATACGGAAAAAATAGCAATTGTCGATCAGCAAAATGAAATTCAATTTTATCGGCCTGGAACTTATACCGTAAAAAAATTACCCGGCTATAAGTATTTTGGTGTTATTAACTTAACGCCTGTTCAAAATTTAAATATCAGTGGGGCAAAGTATCATTTAACTGGTTACAACAGTCCCATACCCGTTTCTTTTGGCTCAAACGAGTTTTTACCGGCAAGTGAGACATTTAATCTGGCTTGTGATCAAGGTGTTTTAGCCGTTATACAGTCAAAAGACCTTGATCGCTACCAAAATATTTAGCAAAAAACCATTTTTCAATTTAATGAGCATTTGTTATCAGCTCAATAAAAAGAAAAATGGTTTTTTATGTTTAATTTATAAAATAAAAAACTGACAGATAAATCTGCCAGTTTCTATCGTTATTACGCACGAGTTACTTTACCAGACTTCAAAGTCTTAGTTGAAACCCATACACGCTTTGGTTTACCATCAACAAGAATACGAACTTTTTGAAGGTTTGGCTTCCAGGTACGACGTGATGAATTCAAAGAATGTGAACGCGTGTTGCCGAAAGTGGTCTTTTTACCAGTTATATAATCTTTTGCCATTTGCTAAACCTCCTTTATTTGTGTTTTCATACTAAACTAAGATAGCATATCCTTAAGATCTTTGCAACCGTAAAAGTATTTTTTATAAATGGAATTTTGCATTAATACTTGATTACTATGATAAAATAGATTCATAATATTGAGAACAATGATACGGAGGATAAACATGGCTGTTAAAATCAAAACAAAAGATGGCTTGATTGACATTTCTAATGGAGTAATTGCAATTGTCGTTGGTAGTGCAGCTACATCCAATTATGGCGTTGTCGGGATGGCATCAAAGAATGCTATTCGAGACGGTTTTGATGGAATTCTAAATCGAGCAAATTATAAACGTGGTGTTGTTGTTAAGTCAGAAGATAATAAAATTACGGTTGATGTTTATATAATTGTTGGTTACGGACTAAAAATTTCAGAAGTTAGCCGTAATGTGCAAACTAGCGTCAAGTTCAATTTGAAGAATCAACTTGGAATTGATACGAAAGCTGTTAATGTCATCGTTCAAAGTGTTAAAGTGCTTGATGAATAACTCAAGCGGAGGGTAAGAATATTGGTTTTAAAGGAAATAGATAGTAAAAAGTTTAGAGATATGGTTCGTGTGGCCACGCATCGACTTGGACGTAACGCAGAGTTTATTAACTCCTTGAACGTTTTCCCAGTTCCGGATGGAGACACTGGTACTAATATGAATTTGACTATTGAAAGCGGAGCTAAAGCTGTTAGTGAAAATACTAGTACAAGTGTTGGCGACTTAACTGAAAGTCTTGCCAAGGGAATGTTAATGGGTGCTCGCGGCAACAGTGGGGTCATTTCTTCACAACTCTTTAGGGGTGTTTATAAAGCTACCCAAGGCATGAAAACTTTAAATGCTCAAGAGCTTGCAAATGCTTTTTCAAATGGTGTTGCAACTGCATACAAGGCTGTTATGAAACCTGTTGAAGGGACTATTCTAACTGTTGCCCGGGTTGCTGCCCAAGAAGGTGCTAATAAGGCCAATGAAACTGACGATGTTGAAGAAGTAATGAAGGCAATTGTAGAGGGTGCAAAAGCTGCCCTTAAAACGACCCCTGATTTATTACCAGTCTTAAAACAAGTTGGGGTGGTTGATTCAGGTGGTCAAGGCTTGCTCTTCATTTATGAAGGTTTCTTAGAAGGTTTATTAGGAGAAAACTTTGCTGATCGTTATCAGCCTGATGAAGGTGAAATGGATGAAATGATTAATGCCATGCACCACCAATCAGTTCAATCCCAACTATCTACTCAAGATATAGCTAATGGTTATTGTACGGAAATCATGGTTGACTTGACTGCTGATGTTCCTAATAAAAAACCTTTTGACCTTGAAGAATTTAGAGCACACTTGTCACAAATAGGCGATTCTTTATTGGCCGTTTCCGATGATGAAGTTGCTAAAGTCCATATTCATACTGAGCATCCAGGTGCTGTCTTTGAATACGGCAAGCAATTTGGCCAACTAGGTAAAATTAAGATTGACAATATGCGGATTCAGCATGAGACAATCGTTAATAACAGTGAAGAAGAGCAAGAAAGTGTTGATTTTGCTGTAATTGCTGTTGCTTCAGGTAACGGCATTCGTAAGCTGTTTGAAAGCGAAGGAGTCAATAGAATTATTTCTGGTGGTCAGACGATGAACCCATCTACCCAAGACATTATTGACGCAATTAAAAAGTCTGGTGCTAAGAAGGCGATTGTTTTACCAAATAATGGCAATATCGTGATGGCCGCTAAGCAGGCTGCTGAAGTAAGTGATATACCTGTTGACATTGTTCCAACTAAAACTATTTCACAAGGTCTGACTGCAATGCTTTCCTTTGATGCTGATGATTCTCTTGACGATAACGTTGAGAGCATGACAGATGCTTTAGAAGATGTTGTTTCTGGTGAAGTGACTAAGGCGAACCGTGATACGACAATTAATGGTGTAGAGATTCATGAAAATGACTATCTCGGCATCATTGACGGTGACATTCAGGTTGCAGAAACGGATTTGATTAATTCAACGATTGATATGGTTGAAAAAATGCTGGATGAAGATTCCGAGATCATAACAATTATGTTTGGTCGGGATTCTAACAAAGAAGAAGCTAACCAAGTTGCAGAGGCACTTAAGAACAAGCATGACGATCTTGAATTTGAAATTCATAATGGTGGTCAACCTGTCTACAATTTCTTGATTTCTGTTGAATAAAAATGAATACAAAGAAGTTGTTTGCTCCTGTCACTGACTTAAAAGGTGTCGGGACAAAAACTGCGGCTGCACTTGGAAGTTTAGGCATTTACAGCATATATGATTTGTTGTTTTATTTTCCTTTTCGCTACGATGAACTGCAGACGATACCTCTTGATCAGATCATGGATGGTCAAAAGGTAATGCTGAAGGGAATAGTAGCAACTGAGGCTTTTGTTAGTCGTTTTGGTTATAAAAAAAGCAGACTTAGTTTTAAAATAAGAATTGACCATGATGTTGTCATGGTCAATTTTTTTAATCAACCTTGGTTAAAGTACAAAATTACAATTGGCAAAGAAGTGGCTGTTTATGGCAAGTATAATGCTTCTAGACAAAGCTTATCTGGCTTTAAATTTGTCGCTAGTAAAGAAAATGATAGTGGAATGGCGCCAATTTATTCGGTTAACCGCAATATCCGGCAAAAAAAGCTTGTTGAGTTAATAAATTTAGCTATTGAAGATTTTTTACCTGAAGTTGAGGATATCGTTCCGGAATCATTGAAAAATAAATACAGATTGCTTTCTGAACAACAGATTATCGTTCAAATGCACCATCCTAAGAATGCACGAGAAGCGCAGCTAGCAAAAAGAAGTGCAATTTTTCGTGAATTCTTTATTTTCCAAACAGAATTGGCCCAATTAACTAGTCAAAATAAGCACAATCGTGGTATTGCCAAAAAATATGATTTAACTGAAATAGCCCGGCTGACTAAAGAATTGCCATTTGAATTATCTGCTGACCAGAAACAGGTAATCAATGAAATATTTGCTGATATTCATTCAACTAGACAGATGAACCGTCTTTTACAGGGGGATGTTGGTTCGGGAAAGACAATTGTTGCTATTTATGTCATCTATGCTGCAATTACTGCAGGTTTTCAAGCGGCCCTGATGGTGCCAACGGAAATTTTAGCCACTCAGCATTTTAAAAAAATTGATGAGCTACTCCGACCATTTGGAGTTAGGTGTGCATTATTAACTGGGACTACCAAAACTTTAGAACGACGGGAAATTTATCGCGAATTAACGGATGGTACAATTAATGTTGTAGTTGGAACTCACGCTTTAATTCAAGCAAAAGTAATCTTTAAAAACTTGGGGGTTGTCATTATTGATGAGCAGCACCGTTTTGGTGTCAGTCAAAGGCAAACTTTAATAAATAAAGGTAATGTACCTGATGTTTTGGCAATGACCGCGACACCGATTCCGCGGACATTAGCCCTAACTGTCTACGGCGATACCACTGTTTCTGAAATACGTCATTTGCCTGCTGGTCGTAAGCAAATAAAGTCTTCTTGGAAAACTAGTGGCAAAATGAAGGAAGTCTATCAATTGATGCGCGAGCAATTGGCGCAGGGCTTCCAGATTTACGCAGTTACACCGTTAATTACCGAATCTGAGGCATTGGATTTAAAGAATGCAGAAGAGCTTTTTGAAAAATTAAGTCACGATTTTCCTGACCAAAAAGTAGTACTTCTTCATGGTCAAATGCCTGGCAACAAAAAAGAGGACATTATGGCTGCCTTTGGGGCAGGTCAAATAGATATCTTAGTGACAACCAGCGTAATTGAAGTAGGGGTTGACGTGGCAAATGCCAATATGATGGTGATCTATAATGCTGATCGCTTTGGTATTAGTCAATTGCACCAACTTCGAGGTCGAATCGGTCGAGGTAGTACACAAAGTTATTGTATTTTTCTGGCTGATCCTAAAACGGAGGCAGGAAAATCACGCATGAAAATCATCGCTTCGACAACGGATGGTTTTAAGCTTGCCGAGGAGGATTTGAAGATGCGTGGTGAAGGAGATTTGTTTGGTAAAGCACAGTCTGGTCTGCCGGAATTCCAGGTCGGCAACGTAGTGAATAATTATGAAACTTTGGTGGTTGCGCAAAAAGAAGCACAGGAATTAATCAAAAAAGATCCAAATTTAACCAATTCTACGCATAAAAATTTACAACAAGTGCTAGAATATAAACAATTACAGCAAGAACGTACTTAGAAAAGATTGTGGTGACAAATGAGAACAATTGCAGTTGATGCAATGGGTGGCGAGAATGCCCCCAAAGCTATTGTCCAAGCCGTTTTGCAAGCAAAGGCTGAATTAACCGACACTAAATTTATTTTATTTGGTGATCAGAAAAAAATCAGAAAACTGGTTGGCTCTGATCAAGATCGGATTGAAATTGTAGCAACATCCGAAATCATTAATGATGAGGATGAACCAGTAAAAGCAATAAGGACTAAAAAAGATTCGTCTTTAGTCGTTGCTGCACAATTTGTGAAGCAAGGCAAAGCAGATGCTTTGTTGTCTTTAGGAAATACGGGTTCAATTCTTGCTTGTGGTATTTTCATTATTGGACGAATTAAAGGTATAGCACGACCAGGGTTTATGCCTACATTGCCGGTTAAAAATTCGGATGATGGCTTTAATATGATTGATGTTGGTGCTAATGCTAAAAGCAAACCTGAATACCTTTTAACCTGGGCTAAAATGGCATCGTATTATGCTGAAAAAGTACGGGGCGTCAAAAATCCGCGCGTTGCCCTTCTTAATAATGGTTCAGAAAGCGATAAGGGAGACGATTTGCATCAATCTGCTTATCAATTGCTACTCGATAGTGACCTTAACTTTGTTGGTAACATTGAAGGCAATGAACTTTTGGAAGGCAAAGCCGATGTAATTGCAACTGATGGCTTTACTGGAAATGCAGTTTTAAAAAATATTGAAGGCACATCTTCCGTTTTAATCCATTTATTAAAAGATAAGTTGCTAAATAGTGGTTTTATGGTTAAAGTTGGTGCTTTATTAATTAAAAAGGCATTGAAGGGATTGGTTTCTAAGTTTGACGTTGATAAATACGGCGGAGCAGTTTTACTTGGAGTTGATGCTCCAGTAGTTAAGACGCATGGCCGTTCAGATCAACGAGCAGTTTACTTTACGATTAAGCAAATTGATAAAATACTAAAAGAAAATATTATCGGAGAATTTAGAAGCGAATTTGCGGATAAAAACTAACTAAATAGTATCAAGGAGAAGAAATGATGACCGAAGAAGAAATTTTTACCAAGATTAGAAATATTTTGGCAGACAATTTTGATGTTGATAAAGATAAAATCACAAAGGAAACCAATTTTACCAATGATTTAGATGCAGATTCAATTGATCTCGTTGAATTTATCTTGCAGCTTGAAGATGAATTTGGTTCAGAAATTTCAGATGAAGATGCTGAGAAAATAAAAACAGTGGGAGATGCAGTTAATTATATTGCAGCCCACCAAAAATAATTCCTAAAATATTGATTAGGCATTTGCATGTAGCCGATTTGATGTATATAATTAGAAATTAAATAAATTTATTAAGTATCTTTAATAAATCTGTTGAAAATTTGAGAGGGGAATGGCCTTTGGAAAAACAAAGTGATCTCTTGCTGGATATCCAGCATTTGCATACTGCTTACCGATTACAAGGAAAATTTTATGATGCTGCCGATGATATTAATATAACTCTGAAGCGTGATGAAATTTTATCAGTTGTAGGTGAATCTGGCTGTGGTAAGAGTACAATAGCTGCAAGTATAATTGGTCTGTATGACCATAAAAATACAAAAGTAACTGGTGACATTTTATATAATGAATTGAATCTCGTAGGTTTAAATGAAACCTTGTTTGATAAGATTCGTGGTAATAAGATCGGAATGATCTTCCAAGATCCTCTTGCAAGTTTAAACCCATTAATGCGGGTTGGTGATCAAGTTGCCGAAACGCTTTATTATCATACGGATATGAATGAAAAAGAGCGTCATGCTCGAGTAATTGAACTTTTTAATCAAGTTGGTATGCCTAAGCCTGAAGAAACATATTCAATGTATCCATTTGAGCTTTCAGGTGGTTTGCGTCAACGGATCGTTATCGCGATGGCAATTGCATGTAAGCCTGAAATTATTATTGCTGATGAACCAACTACTGCTTTGGATGTTACTATTCAGGCCCAAATATTGGACTTGCTAGAGGATATTCAACGGCAGTCACATTCTGGTATTATTTTAATTACGCATGATTTGGGTGTTGTTGCTGAAACTGCTGATCAAGTTGCTGTTATGTATGCTGGTCAAGTAGTGGAAAAAGCCGATGTTAAGACTATCTTTGAACATCCACTTCACCCTTATACTCGCTCACTTTTGAATTCAATGCCTCAGTCTGAAGATGAGGATGAGGATTTACACGTTATTCAGGGAACTGTTCCTTCGCTGCAAAATATGCCGCGTGAAGGTGATCGTTTTGCGACTAGAATCCCATGGATTCCAGCAAGTGCACACGAAAAAGATCCAGTCATGCACGAAGTTGAACCAGGACACTGGGTAAGATGTTCGTGTTGGAAGACGTTCCACTTTCAAGATGCTGAAGCAAGTGGGGAGTAATTATGACTAAAGAAATTATTCAAGTTAAAAATTTAAAGGTGCATTACCCAATTAGATCAGGTTTTTGGAACAGAATAACAGATTATGTTCGTGCCGTTGATGACGTAAGTATTACCATTAACGAAGGTGAAACTTATGGCTTAATTGGTGAATCAGGATCTGGTAAATCAACGACAGGTAAAGCGATAGTTGGTGTAGAACCTGTAACTAGTGGCCAAATTATCTATAAAGACGTTGATATTACGAAATCGCGGAATCGACGTAAGCTAGTTTACAACAAAGATGTTCAAATGATTTTTCAAGACTCAATGTCAAGTTTGAATCCTAGAAAACGAATTGAAGACATCATTGCTGAACCAATTCGTAACTTTGAAAATTTGACTACAGATCAAGAACGTGATCGAGTACAAGAATTATTGGATATTGTTGGTATGCCAAGTGACGCTATTTACAAGTACCCACATGAATTTTCAGGTGGTCAAAGACAGAGAATTGGTGTTGCGCGTGCAGTAGCAACAAGACCAAGATTGATTGTGGCAGACGAGCCAACAAGTGCCTTAGATCTATCAGTTCAGGCACAAGTTTTAAATTTTATGAAGCACATTCAACAGCAATATGATATAGCATATTTATTTATTTCTCATGACTTGGGTGTTGTAAAGCACATGTCAGAAAATTTGGCAATTATGCACCGTGGACGACTAGTTGAAATCGGTACCCGTGAAGATATTTATAATCATCCAATTCACATATATACCAAACGTTTACTTTCTGCGATTCCGGTTGTAGATGTTGAGCACCGTGAAGAACACAAGAGGCATCGTGAAGAAGTTGAACAAGAATTTCAGAATGATCAAAGTAAATGGTATGATAAAGATGGTCGTGTCTTCCCACTTCAACAAGTGTCCGGAAAACACTGGGTTGCATTACCTAAAGATGAACTTCAGCAAGAAGAATTAAATAAAAAGGGGAGAGACTAATAATGTGGAAAACAGTCTTAAGACGTATATTAATTATGATTCCTCAGTTGATTATCTTGAGTATCTTAGTCTTCTTCTTGGCTAAAATGATGCCGGGTGACCCATTTACGGGTCTAATTAATCCGAATACTGATCCAAAACAAATTGAAGCATTGAAGAGAGCAGCAGGTCTGTATGATCCGGCTCCAGTTCAGTATGGACGTTGGGTTAGCAATTTATTTAAAGGCGACCTTGGAACCAGTTATATTCAACACGTACCAGTTACTTCTCTAATTGCTGATCGTGCTGTAAATACTTTTTGGCTTGCATTGTTAACAACGATTCTCACCTACTGCATTTCCATTCCTTTGGGTGTTACTGCAGGACGTCACCAAGATCAATGGCAGGATCAAGCAGTTCAAATTTTTAACTACGTTACTTTTGCCGTGCCACCATTTGTCTTTTACATTTTAGGAATTTGGTTATTTGGTTTTACGCTAGGATGGTTCCCAATTTCTGGATCTGTTTCACCTAACGCTTCCGGTTTTTGGGGTACTTTAGGCAGTCAGATTTATCATATTATCTTGCCTGCTTGTCTTGTTGCATTGATAACAACGACATCAATTGTTCAGTATCTGAGAACAGGAATCGTTGATAATAAAGTCGAAGATTACGTTCGGACTGCTCACAGTAAGGGTGTTCCCGAAAATGTTGTTTTCAACAAACATATTTTACGTAACTCGCTATTACCAATTGCTTCATCCATAGGTACAGTTATTACTGGTCTTTTAAGTGGTTCAATGGTTGTAGAATCAGTGTTCAGTTACCCAGGAATGGGTAAGTTATTCCTAGATTCAATTGGACAACGTGATTACACCACTTTGACGGCATTGATTTTAATCTTTGGTATCCTTACTTTACTCGGAAATCTTTTGTCAGATATTATTATGAGTATCGTTGATCCAAGAATCAGAATTAAGTAAGGAGGAAAAGAAATGTCTGAAAAGAAAGAAAACACTTCAACTCAAGAAGTAAAAAAGAAAAAAGTTTCTTCTCCTGCTTCAAGTTTTAAGGTAGTAGTTAGAGAAATTGTCAAGGATAAAATTGCACTTACTGCATTTATTATCATTGTTTTAATTCTCTTGTTTACTTTTGGAGGATCATTATTCTTAAATTCTGAAAAGGTTACCGAAACAAATATTATTGATGCTTACATGGGATGGGGCATGAACGGTCATCTGTTTGGCACTGATGATGGTGGTCGTGATATCGTTAACCTTCTAATCATGGGTGGACGTAATTCTATCTTGATTGGTTTAGGAGTTACCGCCGTTTGTGAAATTGTAGGTTTGGTAGTTGGATTAGTTTCTGGATATTATGGTGGTTATGTTGATGCAATTATCATGAGGATAGTTGACTTCGTTCAAGTCCTACCTGCTATGCCAATTGAAATTGTTTTAGTAAGTGTTATTCCGCACTATAGTCCTTTGAGTTTAGTATGGATTATCTCGATGTTCGGTTGGACAACCACTGCAAGATACTTTAGAGCATTTGTTTTGTCACAACGTGGCAGAGATTATGTTCTTGCCTCAAAGACTTCGGGTTCATCAGATTTAAAAATTATGTTCCGTGAGGTTTTACCGAATATTACTTCAATGATAATCATTGATGTTGTTTTGACAATTGCAAGTAATATTGGTGTTGAAACAACACTTTCCTTTATTGGCTATGGTTTACCATCAACAGTTCCTTCACTTGGTACCTTGATTGGTTTTGCTAACGATCCAGTTAACGTTGTAAGTCGGCCTTGGCTTTGGCTACCTGCTACAGTTATGTTGTTAGCAATTTCATTAAGTATTAACTATGTTGGACGTGCATTACAGCGGGCCGGTGATGCAAGACAGAGGGAAAACTAACTTAATAGTAAAAATAACTTCGTTGTTAAACGAAGTTATTTTTTGGATTTAATTAGAAAGTTAATTTTAATTTATCTATACATTAATGCTTATAAATTTATAAGTATTGGAACTTAAACTAACTTATGCTAAAATATACTTATTAGCTTATTCCAAGAACACACGGGATTATTCATTAATTAGATAGGAGTTTTAATAATATGAATAAGACAAAAATTCTTCGCGCAGCAAGCATTGCTTCAGCTGTCGCGTTGACTTTGGTAGCCTGTGGCAAAAATAGCAATACTGCTAATAACCAAAATGCTAAAACGGCAAGTAAATTTCCTCAAGCAGTACCTGTTAAAGAGGCTAAGCAGGGTGGTACTTTGAAGTATGCTATTAAGACAGATACACCGTTTACAGGTATTTTTTCTGACGAACTTTCTACAACGGCAATAGATAGCTCAGTAGCTGAGCCAGGAGAAGAATCATTATTTGATACTGATGATAGTTATAAGATTACAAATAAAGGTCCGGCTACAATGAAGCTTGACCGTAAAGCTAAGACTATCACAATTACTGTTAAAAAGGGTGTTAAATGGTCCGATGGTAAGCAAGTAACCGCTAAAGACCTTGAATATCCATATGAAATTCTTGCTAATAAAAAAACAAAGGCACAGAGATATAGTAATCAGCTGGAAGAGATTGAAGGTGTAAAAGAATACCACCAAGGCAAGTCAAAGACAATATCAGGAATCGAAATGCCTGATGGTGATAATGGTCGTACGGTTATTTTACATTTTAAAGAAATGAAGCCGGGAATGTTATACAGTGGTAACGGTTATTTCTTGGAAAGCGCAGCCCCGTATCATTATTTAAAAGATATTCCATTTGAAAAATTACAATCTTCTGACCAAATCAGAAAAAAGCCATTATACTTTGGACCGTATAAGGTGGAAAAAATTGTTCGTGGACAATCTGTAACTTGGGTTCCTAATAAATATTATTGGCGTGGTAAACCAAAACTAGATAAAATTGTTTCGCAAGTAATTTCACAAAATTCTATTTCGCAAGGTATCAAGAGTCGCAAGTTTGATGTCGCTGAAGTTGTTAATGACCAATGGAATGAGGTTAAAGACACAAAAGGCGTAAACTTTGTTGCGCAAATTCCTCTTGCATATCATTACATTGGTTTTAAAGTTGGTAAATGGGATGCTAAGCAAGATAAAAATGTGATGAATCCTAAAGCAAAAATGAATAATAAGGCTTTGCGGCAGGCAATGGGCTATGCAGTTAATGTTGATTCTGTCGACCAGCATTATACCTCCGGTTTAAGCTTTAGAATCCCAACCTTAATTCCCGCTCAATTTGGCGATTATTTTGACAAGGATGCCAAAGGATACAATTATAATTTAAAGAAGGCTAATCAACTTTTGGATAAAGCTGGCTATAAGAAGAAGGGCAAGTGGCGTGTTCAACCTAATGGCAAGCCATTGACTATCAACTTCATGGCTATGACTGGAAGTTCAGCTCAGGAGCCAACGGTTCAAAATTATATCCAACAATGGCAAAAGATTGGTCTAAATGTAAAATTGCTTGGAGGCCGGTTAACTGAGTTTAATTCATTTTATGACAAGATTCAGAATGATGATCCACAAGTAGATGTTTACATGGCAGGTTGGAGTTTAGCTAGCGAACCATCACCAGCTTCATTGTATGGTGAAACTTCGCCAATGAATTATTCTCGCTTTGCGACGTCTAAAAATAATAGGCTTTTAAAAGAGATTGATTCACAAAAATCCTTTAATCATAGTTATCGGGTGGAAAAATTCCATCAATGGCAAGAATACATGAATGAACAAGCTTTTGTTTTACCATTGGACAACTCTTATAAAGTGATTGCAGTTAATAATAAATTAACTGGGTATTCAACCAAGCCATCAGACAATTCAAACGGTCACCAATTATGGTATAAAGTCGGATTTATTAAGTAAATAGGCAAATAAAATTAAGTACAAGATACTTCTAGAACTAGAAAAACTAGTTTTAGAAGTATTTTTTTACCTAAATTAAAAGTAAATTATATTATCATCTTTAAATATGGTAATATTTAATAAATGGTTAATTATAATTAAAAAGGAGTGTAGAATAATGACCAAACTAAAAACTATCGGTTCGGTTGGGATTGTCGGCATGGCCGCTCTAACCTTAATTGCCTGTGGTAAAAATATTCAAAGTAATGGCAATGATGCAAAGACAGCAAGTAAATTTCCTAGTTCTATGCCTAAGAAAGCCGCTAGACAAGGAGGAACAGTTAAAGTAGCCTTAGAAACTGATACACCTTTTACTGGTATTTTTTCTGATCAATTAGCCACTACTTCTTTTGATGCACAGATAGCCTCACCAGGTGCTGAATCTTTGTTTGATACGGATGATTACCATAAAATAAATGATAAGGGACCAGCAACCATTAAGATTAATCAAAAAAATAAGACAATTACGATTACGTTAAAAAAAGGTGTTAAATGGTCAGATGGCAAGCGTGTAACAGCTAAAGACCTAGAGTATCCTTATGAAATTTTAGGCAATAAAAAAACAAAAGCACAGAGGTATTCGACAAAATTGGAGGTTCTTAAGGGATTGAAAGAATATCATGAAGGGAAAGCAAAAACTATCTCAGGGATCGAATTACCAGACGGTGATAATGGCTTACGGATGATTTTACATTTTTCATCATTAAAGCCCGGGATGTCATTTAGCGGTAATGATTACTATGTTGAGTCTGCTGCGCCTTACCATTATTTAAAGGACGTACCATTTGATAAACTTGAGTCTTCAGATAAGATTAGAAAAAAACCACTTTATTTTGGCCCTTATAAATTAGCCAAATTGGTTCGTGGTCAATCAGTAACATGGATCCCAAATAAATATTATTGGCGCGGAAAGCCGAAGTTGGCCAAAATTGTTTATCAAGTAGTTTCACCTAATTCTGCTTCGCAAGCGATTAAATCGCATAAGTTTGATATTGTTCAGGTAGTTAATTCGCAATGGAAAGAGGTAAAAAATACCGAAAAAGTAAAATTCATCGCGCAAATCCCGTTGTATTACAGCTATTTAGGCTTCAAAGTGGGGAAATGGGATGCTAAAAAAGGCAAAAACGTAATGAATCCTAATAGCAAGATGAATAATAGGTCATTACGGCAGGCGATTGGTTATGCAATGAATATTGCTGCTGTTAATAAGCGCTATACTAATGGCTTAAGCTTTCAGATTCCAACTTTAATTCCCAAACAATTTGGTGATTTCTACGATCCTAAGGTCAAAGGTTTTACGTACAATTTAAAGAAAGCAAATGAACTTTTGGATAAGGCTGGCTATAAGAAGAAAGGCAAATGGCGTGTTCAACCTAATGGCAAACCGTTAAAAATTAACCTATTGGCCATGTCAGGAGCTGCAACCCAGGAGCCGATTGTACAAAATTATATTCAGCAATGGCATAAAATTGGTTTAAATGTTGGTTTGCTCAATGGTAGGCTAACTGAAATAAACTCGTTCTACGATAAAGTTCAAAATGATGATCAATCGGTAGATATGTTTATGGCTGCATGGGGACTTTCAAATGAGCCGTCACCTAATGGTCTATATAGTGAAGGTGGTCCGGCAAACTATACTAGATTTGTTACTGCCGAAAATAATAAACTAATTGATGAGATAGACTCAGAAAAAGCATTTAACCACAAATATCGTGTGCAAAAATTTCATGAGTGGCAAGAATACATGTTTAAAGACGCATACGTTATTCCAATGTACAATGCATATAAAATTTATGCTGTTAATGATCGTCTTACTGGATACTCTCTTAAACCAGCTGAATCTAATAATGATCATCCATTATGGTACCAAGTTGGTTATGTTAAATAATAATAGTAGCACTAAGTTGGCAAAGTTAAATACTGTCTTAATATAGAATAAAAAATAAATTAAATAAAAACTAAGATTTTTATTGATATACTAATTTTATGTGTTAAGATTTAATCATTAACTTGTTTCAAATATTACCAGCGTGAAATTAGAAGGAGTTAAAATTATGAAAAGTACGAAATTTTGGGGGTCACTTGGTTTAGTTAGTGCAGCTGCATTGACGTTGGCTGCCTGTGGCAAAGGCGGTAATTCGGCTAATACCGATGATACAAAACAAGCTAGCAAGTTCTCCCCTGTAGTGCCAAAGAAGGCTACCAAGGAAGGCGGAACAGTTAAGCAAGCTATCGAAACGGATACACCATTTACCGGTATTTTTGCCAATGAACTATCCACTACCCAGACCGATGCGGATGTCATGGAACCTGGTCTTGAGAACCTATTTGATGTTGATGACGATTATCGAATCAATGACAAAGGCCCAGCTACCATGAAAATTGATCGTAAAAACAATACAGTTACAATTGTGGTTAAAAAGGGTGTTAAGTGGTCTGATGGCAAGCAAGTTGTTGCTAAAGATTTGGAATTTTCTTATGAAATCATGGCCAATAAAGCAACCAAATCGCAAAGATATACTAGTTCGATTGCCTCAATTAAGGGGATGAAAGAGTATCATGACGGTAAAGCCAAAACTATTTCAGGATTAGAAATGCCAGATGGTGAAAACGGTCGTAAATTAATTATTCACTACGATAAATTAAAGCCAGGTATGTATAATAGTGGTAATGGTTACTTTAGTGAAAATGCCCAACCTTATCACTACTTGAAAAAGGTACCATTCAGTAAGCTGGAATCATCAGATCAAATTCGGAAAAAGCCGATGTTCTTTGGCCCATACAAGGTGGATAAAGTTGTTCGCGGTCAATCAGTTACTTGGTCACCTAACAAATATTACTGGCGTGGTAAACCAAAGTTAACCAAAGTCATTTGCCAAGTAGTTTCTACTAAATCTGCTTCTCAAGCAATTAAAAGTCAAAAATTTGATATTGCAAGTGTAATTAACTCACAATGGAAACAGGTAAAAGATACTAAAGGCGTAAACTTTGTTGCTAAAATTCCTTTGGAATATTCATACCTTGGCTTTAAGGTCGGAAAATGGGATGCAAAGAAGGGTAAAAACGTAATGAACCCGAACGCCAAGATGAATAATAAATCTTTGCGTAAAGCTATTGCATATGCTATGAATATTTCACAGGCAACGAAACGCTATACTGGTGGCCTGACTTTCCAAATACCGACTTTGATTCCGGCTCAATTTGGTGACTTCTTTGATAAGGACGCAAAGGGTTATGATTATAACCTGAAGAAAGCAAATGAATTGCTAGATAAGGCTGGCTATAAGAAGAAAGGCAAATGGCGGGTTCAGCCAAACGGTAAACCGTTAAAAATCAAAATTTTGGTTAGTGAGGGTTCGGATCCAAGTAAAGAACCAATTACGCAAAACTACCTGCAACAATGGCATAAAATTGGCTTAAATGTCAGTTTAATTAATAATCGGCTGATTGAATTTAATTCTTATGTTGATAAAGTTCAAAATGACGATCCCGAAATCGATATGTTTACAGGAGCTTGGTCCTTGTCAAGTGAACCTTCACCAAATGATCTATATGGTGAGGGTGCTCCATTTGATTTTACCAGATTTGTCACACCAGAAAATTCTAAACTACTTGATGCAATTGATTCAGAAAAGGCATTTGATCATAAATACCGTGTTGAACAATTCCACAAATGGCAGGAATATATGAATGAAGAAGCCTACTGCGTTCCAATGACTAATTCATATTCAATAACTGCAGTTAACGGTAAGCTTACCGGTTACTCGGTTAAACCATCAGATAGTAACGATAGGTGGTTTAAAGTTGCATATGCAAAATAAGATTTTAAAAGAGTCTGGGAAGAAACTAGCTCCTTAAGCAAAAAAGAAGCAGCCAAAACACTGAAAAAAGTGTTTTAGCTGCTTTTTGCTTCTTTCTACTCGCCAAAGTTGACTATTAGGACCACTCCTTTGCCAATATTTTTTCAAATTCATGGTCATTAACATTAATCCTAGATCATTTTCAACTTTTGCTTGCCCTCTTAGGTGGACCCGGCGCATGCCAAATACGTGCTTCAAATGGCCAAAGACCGGTTCTACATCAATCTTGCGTTGACCATAAATCCGTTTGCCGGTTTTGCTTTGAAGAGCTGCTTGGGCCTGGGCTTTGAAATACTGCCAGGTGGGATTGTAATTGAGCTGGCGCTGGCGTCCGCTGGGCGTTTTAGCCAGAGCAGTTTTGGCCGCATTTAGCTGAAACTCCTCTGCTTCATAGACTTTAAACTGACGGGTAAAGCCGTAACGATCGCGTCTAGTTGAATAGTGTTTAAAGTTGAAGCGCACGCCCTGATGGTCTAAGTAATAATCCTCGGTTTCATCATAATACCAGTTGTCTAGCTTAGTCGGGTCATGACGATACTTGCGCTTCTGCTCTTTTTCATAAGTAGTGCAAGGAATTAAAAATTGCTTGCAAAAGTGGTCGGTTAGCTCAGCGTAGTTATACTCGCTGCCGTAGCCCGCATCAGCGACAATTTATCAAAGTCGCCTAAAACGACCAGCTATTCAAGAAAAGGTACCAAAGTTCTGGTGTCAGTTGGGTTAGGATACAGGGCATAATCAATAACATACTGATTGCTGGTCGCAACCTGCAGATTGTAGCCCGGCTTTAGCTGCCCGTTAAGCATCGGGTCTTCCTTCATGCGCATAAAGGTGGCGTCGTGGTCAGTCTTAGAGAAACTATTGCGACCCTTAAAAAGTGCTTGGTATTCTTCATACTTCTGGGCACGCGGCTGATAGTCGCGTCGGATTCGGTGAAACAGCTTTTTTAAGCGCCGCCGTTTTTGCTTCTGCTTAGATCCGCCGGGGATTGCTTTCAGCTCATTGGCAATCACTTGGTCAAGTTGCTCGACCTCTGCTTCAACTTCATTGGCCAGCTGGTTTAGCCCCTGACTGCTCTGCACTTCTTCGGCTGCCATGGCCTTAACCACTTCTTCCTCCACTAATTCTTGGTAGAGTGCCAATGCTTCATCCTGCAATTTAGCTTGGAAGCGGTCAATGGCCTTGCGCCAAACAAAGGAATACTTGTTGGCATCAGCTTCAACCTTGGTACCGTCAATAAAAAGGGCATGCTTATAAACCAGGCCCTCTTCTTGAAGTAGGTGGTTAAAGTAAAGGAAGCACTTTTTAATCAGCTGGTTGGCGTGCTTGCTGGCACGAAAGTTATTAATCGTGTGATAGGACATGGTCTGCTGGTCAGCCAAATACATCATGGGCAGATTTTCAGTTAGCATCTGGGCAATCTTGCGCCCGAAAAAGACCTTGCGGCTATAGGCAAAAAGCAAGATTTTAAGCATTCGAGCCGGATGGTAGGCTGGATGGCCAGTAGCAGAAGACTCACCCTCCTAGGGGAATAGAGTCAACAAACTGACTAATGGCATGAACGAGATGATTTTGCGGAATAGTAAAGTCTAAATTAAGTACTAAAGCAGTCTGGCCTGTGGTATAATTTTGGTACATTGTTTTTGGTCTCCGTTCTATTTGAAGTTGGATAATTAAATAATAACAAGACCAAGAAAGAATGTATACAGAAAAAACGTTGAACTAGTAAGTTCAACGTTTTTTTAATGGTCTAAGAAAATAGTTTCTTCCTAGACTCTTTTTGTTTGATTAAAAATATAAAAGACAAAAAGCATGTAAAATTAAGCTTAAATTAATTATTATGTTGCAATTTTCATTTATAATGATATTATTTAATTATTAACTTGTTTCGAACACTATTAAATTTAATAATAAAGAAGGAGAAACTCGTTTTATGAAAAAAGGTAAATTTTTAGGTTCGCTGGGAGTTGTTTCAGCTGCTGCTTTAACATTAGTAGCTTGCGGTAAGAGTAGCAATACTAGTAATGAAGGTGCAAAAACTGCAAGCAAGTTTCCAATCGAAACTAAAACTAAGACTGCGAAACAAGGAGGTACACTTAGGGTTGCAGAAGAAACTGATACTCCTTTCACAGGTATCTTTAATGATGAATTACAGATGAGTCAACCCGACGCTGATGTTTCAAGTCCTGGTCAAGAGTCATTATTTGATACAGATAATCACTACAAGATTAATGATAAAGGTCCTGCTACCTTGAAACTTGATCGTAAAGCTAAAACCGCTACGATTACAATTAAAAAGGGCGTAAAATGGTCTGACGGTAAGCAAGTAACGGCCAAAGATATTGAATATGCATATGAAATTATTGCCAATAAGGCAACTAAATCACAACGTTATGCATCTCAATTTAATATAATTAATGGTATGAAAGAATACCACGAAGGTAAAGCCAAGACTATTTCTGGGATTGAAATGCCTGATGGTGAAAACGGTCGCGTTGCAGTATTACACTGCCAGGAATTGAAGCCAGGCATGTATTACAGTGGTAACGGTTATATTTGGGAAAACGCCGCACCATATCATTATTTAAAAGATATTCCATTTTCTAAACTAGAAGCTTCTGATCAAATCAGAAAGAGACCTTTGTATTTTGGTCCCTATAAAGTGCAGAAAATTAATCGTGGTCAATCTGTAACCTGGGTTCCAAATAAATATTACTGGCGTGGTAAGCCAAAATTAGACAAGATTATTTACCAAGTAATTTCACCAAATTCTGCTTCACAAGCAATTAAGAGTCATAAGTTTGATATTGCTCGTGTAATCAATAATCAATGGAAACAAGTAAAGGGTACTAGCGACGTTACCTTTGTTGCCCAAGTACCATTAGCATATCATTATATGGGCTTTAAAGTTGGTAAATGGGATGCTAAACAGTCTAAGAACGTCATGAATCCTAAAGCTAAAATGAATAACAAATCGTTACGGCAAGCGATGGCTTATGCAATGAACACTGATGCGGTATACAAGCATTATACTGATGGCTTAAGCTTCCAAGTTCCAACTTTGATTCCTGCACAATTTGGCGATTACTTCGATAAGAATGCCAAAGGTTATACTTATAACATAAAGAAGGCCAACCAACTTTTGGATAAAGCTGGCTATAAGAAGAAGGGTAAGTGGCGCACTACTCCTGATGGTAAACCACTGACAATTAACTTTATGGCAATGTCAGGTCAAGCAATTAACCAACCAATTGCTCAAAACTTTATTCAACAATGGAACAAGATTGGGTTAAACGTTAAGCTAGTAGGTGGACGATTAACTGAATTCAATTCTTTCTATGATAAAGTGCAACATGATGATCCTAAGGTTGATGTATTTTTAGCTGGCTGGACACTTTCAACAGAACCATCTCAAGAGCAAATGTATAGTGAAGGGACAATGTCCAATTACTCACGTTTTGTAACTCCAGAAAATACGAAGCTCATTAAGGATATGGACTCACAAAAGGCCTTTGACCATAAATACCGTGTTGATAAGTTCCACGAATGGCAAAAATACATGAATGATGAAGCTTATGTCATTCCAACTTATAATGAATACCAAATCGATGCTGTTAATAGTAAGATTACTGGCTACTCATTGAAACCATCGAAATTAAACAATGGTCATCAATTATGGTACCAAGTTGCTTTTGCTAAGTAAGATTAAAATAATTTTTTGTAATCAATTTTGAAGAGCAGAGAAAAGATCTCTGCTCTTTTTGTTTGCGATTTTAATAAAACCAATAATACAGAATAATTATAATTATATGAATAAAGCCACTATATTTTTCATTTTTGATGATATTATTTAATCAATAACTTGTTTTTAATACTCAATTAAAAAATAGTAATTAATAAGAAGAAACACGTTTTATGAAAAAAGGTAAATTTCTAGGTTCACTGGGATTTGTATCCGCAGTAGCTGTAGCTTTAATAGCTTGTGGTAAAAGCAAATAATAGAAGCAATGAAGGTGCACAAACTGCCAGCAAGTTTCCGATAGAAACAGAAAATAAAACTGCAAAACAGGGCGATACAATTAAAATAACGCTATAGTTTGATACACCATTTACTGGCATTTTTAATAAAGAATTACAAATGAATCAGCCTAGTGCAGATGTATCTAGTCCTGTAAAGAATCCCTTTTTGATACTGACGATCATTATAAAATTAATGATAAAAGAGCAGCTACATTAAAATTAGACCGTAAAGCCAAAACCATTTCTGGAATTGAAATGCCAGATGGCGAAAATGGTCGTGTAGTAATATTACACTGCAAAGAATTGAAGTCCGGTTTGTATAACAGTGGTAATGGCTATATTAGGGAAAACGCAGCATCATATCATTACTTAAAAGATATTCCATTTTCAAAACTTGAAGCTTCTGACCAAGTTAGAAAGAAACCATTATATTTTGGCCCTTATCAAGTTCTAAAAGTGGTTCGTGGACAATCGCTTACTTGGGTTCCTAACAAATATTACTGGCGGAGCAAACCAAAATTATTTATCAAGTCGTTTCACCAAAAACTGCTTCGCAGTCAATCAAGAATCATAAATTTGATATTGCTCGGGTAGTTAATAGTCAGTGGAAGGAAGTTAAGGACACTAAAGACGTAAACTTTGTTGCTCAAATTCCTTTGGCATATTACTACATGGCATTTAAAGTAGATAAATGGGATGCTGAACAATCAAAGAATGTCATGAATCCAAAGGCCAAGATGAACGATAAATCTCTTCGGCAGGCAATGGGGCAAAGCAGGCCTAAACGTTAAATTAGTCGGTGGTTGCTTGAGTGAATTTAATTCCTTCTATGATAAGGTTCAGCATGATGATCCTAAAGTTGATGTCTTTTTAGGTGGATGGACGTTATCAAGTGAACCATCACAAGAACAACTTTATAGCGAAGAACTATGCAAAACTACTCTCGGTTTGTTACTCCTGAAAATACCAAACTGTTGAAAGAAATGGATTCGCAAAAAGCCTTTGATCACAAGTACCGTGTCGAAAAATTCCATGAATGGCAAAAGTATATGAATGATGAGACATATGTTATACCAACTTATAACCTATATCAAATTGATGCACTTAATAGCAAGCTGACTGGTTATTCGTTCAAACCTTCAAAGATAAATAACAGTCATCAATTATGGTATCGCGTTGGTTTTGCTAAGTAGAAAGCAATTTTTCTGAATAAGCAACAATTAAAATATTTAAAAATTAAGAAAACTATTGCATAAAGTCTGTGTAATAGTTTTCTTTTTCATTTTCACTTACAAAAACTGGTATAATTTATAAAGAAAAAGGGGTTGAAAAGATGGTCAGTACGAAATTTATTAATCAATTAAAAACAAAATATAAAATTAGATTTAATAACCCAAATTTATTAGAAGAAGCTTTCACTCACTCTTCATACGCCAACGAACACCCGGGAGATGGCGTGCGTGATTACGAAAAGCTTGAATTCTTAGGCGATGCAGTACTTGAATTGGCTATTTCAGATTATTTATACCGCAACTTTCCTCAGCTAAATGAAGGCGAATTGACTCGCATGAGGTCTAACATTGTTGATACCGAAGGCTTCGCTGAATTCGCTCAAAAATTTGGCTTTCCAGCAGAAATAAATCTAGGTCATGGTGAAGAAAAAGCAGGTGCTCGTTCACGCAAGACACTTTTGGAAGATGTATTTGAGGCTTTCAACGGTGCCCTTTTTCTTGATCAGGGCATGGATGCAGTTGAACACTTTTTGAGTTTGACAGTTTTTCCGTTGATTGATGCGGGTAAATTTGATGCCTCTCGCGATTATAAAACTGATTTGCAAGAATTTTTACAACAAGATGGTCCAGTAAAAATTGAGTACGAAGTGTTAAAAGAAGAACAAATGCCGTCACGATTTACCGTTCAACTGGTAGTTAATGGTAAAGTATTATCACAAGGCAAAGGACATAATAAAAAAGCTGCGGAACAAGAAGCAGCACGTGCAGCTTTGCGTAATCTCAATTAGGGGGGTGAGTACTTGCCGTTAACAGAACTTATTATTGATGGTTTTAAATCTTTTGCAGAAAAAACCAGAATTAAATTTGATACAGGAATTACCGGCATTGTTGGACCAAATGGTAGTGGTAAAAGTAATATTACGGAAGCTATTCGCTGGGTAATGGGTGAATCCAGTGCAAAATCACTCCGGGGTTCGAATATGAAAGATGTGATTTTTGCTGGAAGTGAATTTCGTAAGCCTACTAGCCATGCCGAAGTGTCGATGATCTTTGATAATCATAAACGTGAACTTAATTTTGATGAAGATCAAGTTATCATCTCTAGGCGTATCTTACGTTCAGGCGACAATGAATATCTGATTAATAAACGTAATGTTAGACAAAAAGATATTCGAGCGCTTTTCTTAGATTCAGGGATTTCGCAAGATAGTTTAGCCATCATTTCTCAAGGTCGGGTTGATCAAATCTTGAATTCGCACCCTGAAGACCGCCGGGGATTATTTGAAGAGGCCGCGGGAATTTTACATTTTAAAAAGCAAAAAGAAGAAGCGAGAGTTCAACTTGAGCAAACAACTGATAACTTGGTTCGGATTAATGATTTAGTAAAAGAACTTGAACAGCGAATTGAACCTTTACATGAGCAAAGTTCCCTTGCAAAGGAATACCAATTTCAAAAAGATGGCTTGGATCAAGAGCTGAAAACACTTTTAGCCTTTGAAATTGAGGATTTGGATATTCAAAAAAAGTCCGTTCAAACTAAAGCTGATCAAAATCAAGTTCTTTTGTCAAAGCTTGATCGCGAAGTCAAAGAATCGCAAGCTGCAGTGGCTGCAAAAAGGGATGAATACAAAGAAATTAACGGGCAGCGTGAGCAAATTCAAGAGGAATTGCTGGCTTTGACAAAGAAACTTTCCGAAATAAATACCAGTTTACAAGTAGCTGAACAAAGTAAACAGTATAGTGAAGCTACTAAAAAAGAATATGAATCTGAATTAGTTGATTTAAAAAAACAAGTAGTAACCTTACAAAATGAATGTTCTGAATTAAGCGAAAATAAGCAAAGTTTAGCTGCTGAACAAAAGCTTTTGCAAGATCAACGTGCAGAATTAACTGACCAATTAGATGAAAATCCGACTAAGTTATCACAAAAATTAGATGATTTAAGAAGCGATTATATTCAACTTTTGCAAGATCAGACTTCTAATAATAATGAAATTGTTTATTTGAAATCTGAACTAAAACGGACGGCTGAAAATGACGAATATCAAAATGATGATGTTGCTGCTCAATTGCAAAAAGCAACTTTAGAATTAGATAGATTGCGTGAAACTGGCAAACAACTGAAGGAAAAGCATCAAGCAAAAAAAGACCATGTTAATGCATTAACCAGCCAGCAAGCGGAAAAACAGGAAAAATTAGCTGATTTGCGGCAAGTTGTCAATACCAATAGTCAGCGCTATAGTCAGATAAATGCTCGTTATGAAGCTTTAGAAAACATTCGTAAGCGGCACGAAGGATATTATTATGGGGTTAAAAATGTTCTTAATAATTTACCGAACTATCCTGGCGTGATCGGTGCGATTGGTGAGTTAATCTCCTTTTCAGCTAAATTTGAAGCTGCAATGGCCACTGCACTTGGAGGCGGTGTGCAAGATTTAGTTACTACCACGAAGACAAGTGCCCGTGATGCCATCAATCAACTGAAAAGTAGCCATTCTGGTCGTGCAACGTTCTTACCGCTCGATGGCTTACGAGAAAATTCCATCCCGCCTTCAACAGTTAAAATTATCGAATCTTATGATGGCGTTCAGGGAATTGCTAATCAGTTAGTAGAAAATGCCACAGATTATGATATTACACCTGCTATCAATTATTTATTAGGCAGTACGATTATTGTCGATACAATTGACACTGCCATGAAAATCCGTCAGAGAATTGCTCGCTACCGAATTGTTACGTTAGATGGTGACGTCATTTCGCCTGGAGGCTCAATGACTGGGGGAACGCGAAACCAGAAAAATAATTCGCCACTGCAAACCGTAACTGAACTTAATCAATTACAAAAAAGCCGGGTTCAGTTAAAAAAGCAGTTAGCAGAAGATCAAACTGCTTTTACCGCCTTAGCTGCTGAAAGTGATGCTTTAAACCAAAAAATTACCGAAGCTCAAAAGAAGCAGCAGGATTATAGCCGTGAACTTGGTGAGGCAGTTCTTTCCTATCAAAACCAAGAAAAAGAAGTCAACCGCTTAAAGGCGGCTAATCAGTTATTTGAGGTTCGTAAAAAAGAACGCGATAAACAAGTTGTCGAGCTTAAGGAAAAGATTGCAAAAGCCGAGCAGCAAAAGGCTAGCTTTGTTAAGCAAATTGAGCAACAAAAAGCGGCAATTAAAAATATCCAGGATCGAATCGAAAACTTTACCGCTCTAAATCAAAAGGTTCAGGAAAAATTAGCTGAACTTGATCCACAGATTGCAGTTTATACCAATAAATTAGAAAATCTGAGCAAGCAACAGTCAGATAAAAAACGTGATTTAAATCAGCATGAAAAACAAATTACTGCTTTAACTAAAAAGTTAGCGACGCTCAATGAGAGTGGCAAACTTGACCAGCAAAAAAAGCAGCAAATGGACGAAGAGCAAAAAAATGGAGCGATAAAAAAAGAGCAGTTGCAAACGCAGTTAAGTCAATTAAGTTCCCAATTAGGTAAGGCTGACGCTAAAATTACGCAGCTAGACCAAGTTGCTAGCCGGAACTATGATTTACGTAAAGATGCTGCGGCAGAACAAGAAAGCTTTTCCGTCAAAATTGCACAGTTAACTAGTCAAATCGATCAGCGCTTGGATCAACTAAGTAAAGATTATTCGTTGACATTTGAGGCAGCTTTAGCCCAAGCCGACTGTGAAAATGATGAAGAAACCCGCCAGCGACTGCAAAAAAGTGTCAAATTGCATAAAATGTCAATTGAAGATATTGGTCCGGTAAATATTAAGTCAATTGAAGAATATGAAGACGTTAAGAAGAGATATGATTTTCTAAACAACCAGCAAAATGATTTAATCAAGGGGCGCGATAATTTGCGAGAATCAATGGCAGAACTTGATCAAGAAGTTTCTGCTAGGTTTAACGCCACGTTTAGCGCTGTATCTGAGAGTTTCACGCAATTATTCCCTGTAGTCTTCGGCGGAGGGAATGCGAAACTTGTTTTAACCAATCCAGATGATATGTTAACGACGGGTGTCGAAATTATTGCGCAACCGCCTGGCAAGAAATTGCAGCGACTAAGCCTACTTTCGGGAGGAGAAAGGGCACTGACTGCCATTACATTATTATTTGCTATGCTGAAATACAAACCAGTACCATTTTGCGTATTAGATGAAGTCGAGGCAGCACTTGATGATGCTAATGTAACGCGTTTTGCTAAGTTTTTAGAAGATTACGATATGCATACGCAATTTATTGTAATCACGCACAGGCGGGGCACGATGGAGCGTGCTGACCAATTATATGGCGTTGTGATGCAGGAGTCTGGTGTATCGCAGGTACTTTCCGTTTCATTAAAAGAACTAAAAAATGAGGTAAATTAACATTGGGTTTATTTGATAAAATAAAAAAATCATTGTTTGGCGACAATGAAGAAGAGGAAAAGAATAAAAAATCTGAAGAGGAATCCCAAGACAAAGAGGCTCAAGATGACGATCAGGCAGATAGCGATTCTGAAAAACTGCCTAAATCTGAGCAAGAAGAGGAAAATAGTCATCTAAAAGAAAGTGATGCTGACAGTCAGTCCGAAATTTCAGCAAAAAGTTCAGCTGCAAATAATGCAGAAGAGGAAGATGGACAAAAGCCGGTTGCGGTTGAAACTGAAAACCAGTCTCAGGACAACGATACAGCTTCAAGTGACATAACGGCAAAGTCTGAAGCAGATAAAGCTGAAGAAAAAACTGATCAATCTGATAGCCAAACTGAGCTTTATGAAAAAGGGCTAGAAAAGACCAACCAAGGCTTTGGAGCGCGTTTAAATAAATTTTTTGCTCAATTTAGAACAGTTGATGAAGATTTCTTTGACGATTTGGAAGAACTGTTAATAGAGTCAGATGTTGGTTACGAGACGGCTGAGCAATTAACAACTGCACTAAGAGACGAAGCCAAATTGCAAAAAGCGAAGTCACGTGATGATTTGAAAAAAGTGATCGTTGAAAAATTAGTTGAACTTTACGATCAAAATGGGGATGCAGCTAATGAAAAATTGCGCTCTCACGATGACGGTAAAACAAATATTTATTTATTTGTCGGTGTAAATGGTGCTGGTAAAACAACAACGATTGGCAAATTGGCTAAACGATTCAAAGATGAAGGAAAATCTGTTTTGTTAGCGGCAGCTGATACCTTTAGGGCTGGAGCAGTTGAACAATTAGTTGAATGGGGCAAACGAGTCGATGTCCCGGTAGTTACTGGAAAAGAGCAGGCCGATCCAGCCTCTGTTGTCTTTGATGCAACAACAAAAGCAATTGCGGAACATGCTGATTACTTGTTGGTTGATACAGCCGGCCGTCTTCAAAACAAAAAGAATCTGATGAGTGAACTCGAAAAAATTGAGCGAACAATCAAAAAGCAGGCACCAGATGAACCAACCGAAACTTTATTAGTTTTAGATGGATCAACTGGACAAAATGCATTATTGCAGGCCAAGGACTTTGATAAAACGACTAAATTGACTGGCTTGGTGTTAACCAAGTTAGACGGCTCTTCAAAGGGTGGTGTTGTTTTAGCAATTAGAAATGAAATGAAATTACCGGTAAAATTGGTTGGCTTAGGCGAAAAAGCTAGCGACTTAGCCGATTTTGACGCGGCTGATTATGCAGTTGGTCTTTTCCATGATTTGGTTTAAGATAAAGAAAAAACAAAAGGAGTTTATTAATGAAAGAATATAGCGCATGTACAACTATTTTGGTTGGGAAAAAAGCATCCGTTGACGGTTCAACCATGATTGCTCGAAATGACGATACTTTTCGACCAATTACCCCGCAAAAATTTATTATTCACCCAGAGGCAAAAGGCGAAAAGGGGCGGAAGATAAAATCATGGCTTAATAAGTTTGAAATGGATCTTCCAGAAAATGCACAACGTGTGCCTGCAGTACCTAATGTTGATTACAAGCACCGGGGTTATTACGATGAAAGTGGTATTAACCAAGATAATGTTGCAATGTCTTGTACAGAATCAACCTATGGTAATGAACGTGCTTTGGCCTATGATCCCTTGGTGAAGGATGGTTTAGATGAAGATTGTATGCAGTCGGTTGTTTTACCATACATTCATTCGGCCAAAGACGGTGTCCAATTTTTAGGCAAATTAATTGCCAAATACGGATCACCTGCGGGCAACTCTGTTTTATTCGGTGACAAAGATGAAATTTGGTACATGGAAATTGTAACTGGTCATCATTGGGTTGCACAGCGTATCCCAGATGATGCATACGCTGTTGCGGCTAATCGGGTTTCAATTGAGCAGGTTGACTTCACTGATTCAGATAACTTTATGTGGAGTGACGGTATACGAGAATTTGTTGCTGATCACCACCTAAATGTTGACCATGAAGGTTGGAATTTCCGTCATATTTTTGGTACTTACAGTCAACAAGATCGTTATTACAACACTAATCGTGTATGGTATGGGCAAAAGTATTTTAATCCTGAAATTGAACAAGAACCAACTGATGGTGATTTGCCATTTATTCGCCGGGCTGCTAAGAAAATTACCCGTGAAGATATCGAATTTGTCTTAGGAAGCCATTATCAAAATACTCCGTTTGATCCTTTTGGCAAGGGAACAGAAGAAGAAAAGCACCGTTTCCGTCCAATTGGTTTAAATCGGACTCAAAATGCGCATATTTTACAAATTAGAAATGATGTTGCTGCTGATAAGGCAGCTATCATGTGGCTATGTATTGGTGGACCTACTTTTACGCCATTTGTACCATTCTTTGCAAATATGAATGATACTGATCCTTCATATAACAATACATCAATGGACTATAACATGAATGATGCATGGTGGTATTACAAGTCTCTTGCTGCACTAGTTGAAAGCCATTATCCACAATTTGTTCAGTTGGATACTGATTATTTAAATGAGTTGAATCAATATTTCAGGCGTCGTGTACACGAAATAATTGATGGTGCTGGCGATAAGTCCGGTGCTGCTTTAACTGAATACTTAACAAAGGCGAACCAAGAAACAGTTGCTTATACTCGTAAGCGTTCAGAAAAATTATGGGCACAAATGATGATTGATTCCATTAACATGTCAAAATTAACTTTTAACATGGATGCTAATTTATAATCTTTAGAAGAAACTTGTATGACACAGATTGTGAAATACAAGTTTTTTACTTGGCAAATCGATCCGATTGGGTTACGACTAACATTAATAAATTTGTATGATCGGTATCAAAACCTCTTTTTATTGTCAAAAATGGTCTTGGTGCTACTGATCGTGATCGCTTGACTCCTGACGGTCGTCTTCATGATGATTACCGCATTGCCTATTTAAAAGAACATATCAGAGAAATGTTAATATCTTGGGCAAATGATAGAATTGAGCTAATTGGCTACTTAATTTTGGGGACAACAGATATGGTATCAGCGTCTACAACGCAAATGTCTAAACGATATGGTTTAATCTATGTTGATCTAAAAGATGAAGGTAAAGAAACCAATCGCCGCTTTTTTAAAGATTCTTTTTATTGGTATCAGAAATTGCTGCATTTTGGTCAAAAGATTCCTAAAAGCTTCTTGCTGGAAGAATAGGTGAAAAATGTGTGGTAAGTAAAAACTCCCGCTAATATTTCGACCGTCTACTTGACACGGTACCGATCATTTAGTTAGCGAGAGGCTTTTTTATTTTCTATTATTAATGTTGGAATGTCTGATACCGTAAAAGCAATAAATTAGTATCCCGATGATTGACCAGAAGAGCATATACTTTTTGGCTTGTAGATCTAATCCCCAGAAAACTGCGAAAGAACCTAAAAAGGCTAGGAACGGTAGGATGGGATAAAGAGGCATCTTAAATGCAGGATCCACAATATCATGACCTTCTCTAGGCCGCAGACGATAAATTCCAATTGAAACAAACATGAAGGCAATCAGAGTACCTGCGGAAACCAGTTGTGTTAAAAATGAAAAAGGAATAAAGGCAGAAATGATAATAGCTACGATTGCAACTGTCCAGAGTGAATTGGCAGGACGATGATCACTATTTAATTTTCCTAATTTTTTAGGTAACATCCCATCTCGGCCAAAAGAATACACTAAGCGTGAGCTGGCCATGCATAAACCAATTAATGCCGTAAACATCCCTAAAACGGCGACAGATTGAACGATTACAGCAATTACGCCATGTCCAGTATGACGCAGAGCGTAGCCAACGGGCTCGGCTGAATTAAGGTATTGGTGATATGGTACCATTCCAACCAATACGAGGCTAACTGCAACAAATAAAACGACAGCAATTAATAATGAACCAATAATACCTCGTGGCATTGTTTTTTGCGGATTAACGGCTTCAGCTGAATTTGAAGCAATTGTGTCAAAGCCTAAAAAAGAAATATAAATCATTGATACACCAGCGTAGATACCTTGCCAACCTCCGAAAGGACCGTGGCTGGTTGTCCGGTAATGCGGCACAAAAGGTAGAAAATTAGCTTTTTTAATTGCAGTTAAACCAACCACAACAAACAAAATAATTGCCAAGACTTTAATTATCACTAAAAAGTTTTCTACTTTGGAGGCTTTTGAAACACCGAAGCTAACTAAAATAGCACACAAAAAAATAGCGATTAGGGCAACTAAATCTAAAACTCCGCCGTTAACTCCAAGAGGATTAACTAAAGCATTTGGCAGGCGCCAACCTAGGGGAGAAATTAAAGCACGAAAGTTAGCTGATAATCCAGAAGCAACAAAAGCCATACCGATTAGGTATTCCGCTAATAAAGCCCAACCTGAGAACCAACCCCAAAATTCGCCAAAAATAACATTGATCCAGGAATAAACTGAACCTGCAAATGGCATCGCTGCTGCCATTTCAGCGTAGGCAAAGGCAACAAGTCCAGCGACGATTGATGCAATCACACAGGAAATTGCTACAGCTGGGCCCGTATGTAAAGCTGCCACTTCACCAGGTAAAGTGAAAATCGACGTAGAGACAATGGTCCCAACACCAAGTGCTAAAAAATCCCGTACTTTTAATGTTCGAACTAAATGTCCGTCTTTTTCTTGATAAATACTAGGATTTTCTTTTCGATTCATTTTTTTCCATAAATTCACGTTAAAATCTCCTTATTATTTTTTCCGAAATCTGAGGACTTAAAATGATCCAAGTTCAGCTAATTGTTCAAGCAAAACTGCTAGTTGATAATCAAACTACTTTGGATCGCTTTAAAATTGATTTTAATATTACTTATCTATTATGATAGTTGTTTTTAAAAAAGTTAAGTCCTATCAAATAATTTTGTAATTATTCTACTATATTTCTATGTGAAATAAACATTCGTAATAATACAGGCATTAATATCAAAAAGCAAGTTTCGCAGTAGGAGATTTTCAGACAATATTAGCTTTCTCGATCGTCAATTACCCGTATTTTTGCTATACTGGTTCAAGGTGAAAGTAATGGATGAACTCGTAAAAAATGAAATATTAGGTGATTTATATGCCTATTACGGAAAATTGCTAACCAAAAATCAGCAAGACTATTTCGAAGATTACTATTATAATGATCTATCCTTGGGAGAAATCGCCCTTAATCATCAGGTATCAAGACAGGCAGTTTATGATAACCTTCGGCGCTGCCGCAAGCTTTTGACGAATTATGAAGAAAAATTGCATATGCAAAGAGATTATAATGACATTGAACAAAAACTAACTAAAATTTCTGTAACGATTAAAGAAAATCAACAAGCATGTGCGCTTAGTCAAATAGAACAATTATTAAGTAAAATGAGGGGAGAATGATTCATGGCTTTTGAAAATTTAAGTGAACGAATTCAAAAAGCGTTACGCAACCTAACTGGCAAAGGTAAAATTTCCGAAGAAGATATCAATACTGCTAGCCGAGAAATTAGATTGGCATTGTTAGAGGCCGATGTTAATTTTAAAGTTGTCAAAGACTTCATTAAAAAGATTAAAAAAGAGGCTCTGGGCAAAGAAGTTCAGGAAAGCCTGAATCCTGGTCAGCAAGTAATTAAGATCGTCAACGATGAACTGACAAAGATGATGGGTGAGAGTGCAGCCACTCTTAACAAGTCCAAGCATATTCCGACGATCATTATGATGGTTGGTCTTCAGGGTACTGGTAAGACGACTACGGTGGGTAAATTAGCTAAGCGGTTAATTGACAAGGATAAAGCTCGTCCATTGTTAATTGCCGGTGATATTTATCGTCCCGCCGCAATTGATCAACTTGAACAAATTGGTGAGCAGTTAAATGTTCCTGTTTATAGTGAACACGATGAAAAAAATGTTGCCAAAATAGTTGAAAATGGCTTAAAGCAGGCTGATGACAATAAAAATGATTATGTAATTATCGATACTGCTGGTCGACTAGAAATCGATGAACCATTAATGGAAGAGCTTGAGCAAGTTAAAAAGGTTGCTCAACCAGACAACATTTTGCTTGTCGTCGATGCCATGACAGGTCAAGCCGCTACGGATGTGGCTAAAGGTTTTGATAGTCGACTAGATATTACTGGGGTAATTTTAACTAAACTTGATGGTGATACCCGTGGTGGTGCAGCTTTATCAATTCGAGCTGTCACTGGTAAGCCAATTATTTATACTGGTCAAGGTGAAAAGTTAAGTGATCTGGAACAATTCCACCCTGACCGGATGGCTTCAAGAATTTTAGGCATGGGAGACATGCTGACCTTAATTGAAAAGGCGCAGCAAGATTACGATGCCAAAAAGGCTGAAGAAGTTGCAGAGAAAATGAAGGAGAATACCTTCGATTTTAATGACTTCGTAGACCAGCTTGAACAAGTTGAAAAGATGGGGCCGCTTGATCAGTTAATTAAAATGATTCCAGGCATGGCCAATAACCCACAATTGAAGAACATGAATTTTGATAAGAAACAGATTGTTTACGTCAAAGCAATCATTTCTTCAATGACAGAAGCAGAACGGGAAAATCCCGAATTGCTTAACCCAAGTCGGCGCCGGCGAATTGCTGCAGGTTCTGGACGACCAATCGTTGAAGTTAACCGAATGATTAAGCAATTCAAACAAGCCCGTGATATGATGAGCAAGATTACAAAGGGTAATCTAAAGGGCATGGGCAATCTTCCTGGAATGGATTCACCAATGGGCAAGATTGCAATGCGCCGCATGGGTAAAAAGTTTAAGAAGAACAAGAAGAAGAGAATGAAAGTCAAGCGTTATCATTCTTAAAAAAATATCTGTTAAGGAAAAACACTTTACACCTATTTTGAAAAGTGCTATATTATTATTCGTAAGTTTTTAGGAGGAATTTAATATGTCAGTTAAAATTCGTATGCGCCGCATGGGTGCCAAGAGAAAGCCTTTCTACAGAATAGTCGTAGCAGACTCAAGAATGCCTCGTGATGGTCGTTTTATCGAAGAAGTTGGTTACTACAACCCAGTTTCAGAACCAAAAGAATTGAAGCTTGATGAAGATAAAATCTTTGAATGGTTAAAGAAGGGTGCACAACCTTCAGACACTGTTCGGTCACTTCTTTCTGGTGCCGGCTTAATGAAGAAGCTGCATGAATCAAAATTTAACAAATAATTGATTTGTTTACTTTAAAAGTTTGAAGCAGTTTGCTTCAAACTTTTTTCTTTGTTGAATTTAGGAGAAGAAATGCAATATTACGATGTCGCATGCATACTGAGCACACATGGTCTAAATGGAGAAGTCAAGGTAACAGTAATTACTGATTTTCCTGAAGAACGTTTTTCACCGGGTAGTGAGCTTTCTTTAAAAGACAATCCCAATTTTGTCCTAACCGTTAAAAGCAGTCGACCATTTAAACAATTCTGGCTACTGCAGTTTGAAGAAATCAGTACGATTGATGATGCTGAAAAATTAAAGGGAGAAACAATCGTAATTAGTCAGGAAAACCAACACGAATTACCTGCTGGCGCCTACTATTACCGCGATATTTTGGGTTGCCAAGTCTTGGATAACGAAACCAAACAAGACCTAGGCAAAATTACGGGTATTGAAACCCCCGGTGCAAACGATGTCTGGGAAATAACCGAAGACTCGGGCAATGAATATTTAATTCCATATATTGATGAGGTCGTTAAGCAAGTCGATATTGCCAATAAAAAAGTTTATGTTGAGTTATTGGAGGGCTTACGCGATGAAGATTAATGTTTTAACTCTTTTTCCTGATATGTTTACCCCATTAACAACTTCAATGTTAGGACGTGGACTGGAAGATGGAAAATGGGATCTTAACTTAGTAAATTTTCGAGATTTCACAAGTGATGTCCATCATCATGTTGATGACACGCCATACGGTGGTGGTGCAGGTATGGTTTTACAAATTATGCCAATTAAAAAGGCATTGGATTCTCTAGCAAATAAGGGCAAAGTCATTATAACAGCTCCACAGGGTAAAACTTTTAACCAAAAGATGGCACAAAATTGGTCCCAAGAAGAAAATTTGACCTTTATTTGTGGTCACTATGAAGGTTTTGATCAGCGGATTTATGACTTAGCAGACGAGACCGTTTCGATTGGGGACTATGTTTTAACTGGTGGTGAGTTGCCAACAATGAGCATGATCGATGCTACTGTTCGTTTACTTCCAGGAATTTTAGGGAATGCTGCCTCACCAATCGAAGAAAGTTTTGCACATGGTCTGCTTGAATATCCGCAATATACCAGGCCAGAAGATTTTGAGGGGATGAAAGTTCCTGCAGTATTAACTTCTGGCAATCACCAAAAAATTGCTGAATGGCGAAAGAAAGAATCTTTGCGTGCTACTGCATTATATCGCCCGGATTTATTAGCAGATTACCACTTAAGTGATGAAGAAAAGAAATTGCTTGCAGAAATTAAGCATGAAGATGATGAAGCTTGATTTAATAACTTTATTTTGCTAAGATGATTGAGGTGCAAATTTTTTGCATTAATAGTTATGGGTGTTCCGCTGGCGCATAGAACGTTGATGAATGCCGCAGAAGGAGAAAAAATTATGGATCCATTAATTCAAGAATTGACTAAAGAACAATTACGTGATGATATTCCTGACTTCCGTGCTGGTGACACAGTTCGTGTTCACGTACGTGTTGTTGAAGGTAGTCATGAACGTATTCAGATGTTTGAGGGTGTCGTAATCAAGCGTAAGGGTGCAGGCATTGCTGCTACATACACTGTTCGTAAGATTGCTTCTGGTGTTGGTGTTGAACGTACCTTCCCAGTTAACGATCCTCGTGTAGCTAAAGTTGAAGTATTACGTCACGGTCGTGTTCGTCGTGCTAAGCTTTACTACTTACGTGAACGTCACGGTAAATCTGCAAGAATTGCGGAAAAACGTCGTTAATTCACTGTTAAAAAAGAACCATCTCGCATTTAAGAGATGGTTCTTTTTTTGTGCTTTTTATGATAGCATTTTAATCAATATCTTAATTTGGAGGTAATTTGATGAGCAAACCATTTTTATTAGATTTTGATTCAACTCCGCGTGCGGTTTTACAACCAGATCATGAAAGAAATGAAACGCATTATCACTTTCATGCAAAATTGCTCTTTGCCTTTTTAACGCAAGAAGCAATTGATGACTTCTTAGCTCAGCATCCTCACCGAGTTTTGGGTCACTTCGATTGCTTTGGTAAAATGACCTTAATTTATGAGGTGGAGATGCCCAAAGAAAAAATCACTTTGTGTCAGGCAATGCTTGGCGCTCCTGCTGCGGTTCAAATACTAGACTGGCTCATTAGCTATGGTGTCAAGCAGATTTTGGCAATCGGTTCAGCAGGGACACTTGTTGATCTGCCAGAAAACTATTTTTTGGTTCCGACCAAAGCCATTCGTGATGAAGGAACATCTTTTCACTACATGGAACCAGGCAACTTCGTTGATTTGCGTTCAGCCTTTTTAACTAAAACTGAAAACTTGATGGTGCAAAATGGTTTTAAAGTCAAAGAGGTAACGACTTGGACTACTGATGGTTTTTTCAGGGAAACTGCTAGAAAGGTCAAGCAATTTAAGAAACTTGGTGCTGCATGCGTTGAAATGGAATGTGCCGCTATGGCTGCTTGTGCACAATTTCGGCAAGCTGATTTTGCGCAAATTCTGTTTACTGCCGATTCACTTAATGATATTGAGAATCATCAAGAACGTGGCTGGGGTATAGATGCGCATGGTAAAGGACTGGAACTAGCAACAAGCATACTCGATCAACTGTAGTTTTGACTTTGTGAAAAGTTATACTGTGAAACCAAAGTGAAACATCTGAATAATTCACAAAGTAAAATAAAAATGCTATAATATCGGAATTTAATACTAAAAAATGCCGAAAACTTTGTGAAGTTAAAAAGCATAGCTGATGTGGAAAGTCATCAGATTCTTTTTATGAAAGCGATTATACTTGACTTAACGTTAAAAATGGTAACAAATATATTGAAGCGGAATTAAATAGCAAACAGAAGATCTCTTTTGTAAACTAAATAATGCCATTTTTTTAAAAACACCAGTTTAACCAACTTAAAGCAATGGTTATGGTCAGTCTGATAAACCAGTGAAGCCAATTGATTCTTCCGTTTAGGCAATAGCCATTAATTAACGCAATGAGTAAAAGTGCAAATAAACAAATTGGTGCATATTTATGGTAACCAGTTAAGCAGCTCAATATTAATAAAACGCTTGAGATAACGTTTAAGCCAATTAACCAAACAGGAATTTTGGGGATGCTAGCTACGGCCGCAATTATCATTATTGTTCCGTAAATAATAGTCAATAAATTAGTTGAAATTTTCAATTTTCTTTCCTCCTAACGCTATTTAACTATAGGGGGTTTACCCAACGTCAAGGAGGATATACATGTATTTAAAAGAATTTATCACTAAAATGAATACTACTAAGGATACAGTCAGGTTTTATCTTGAATTAAGCTTATTAACGCCAATACGAAAGGGAAAAAATTATTGGTTTACTGATAATGAAGTAGAATCATTTCTGGAAATAAAAAACTTACAAGAATTGGGCTTTTCACTAAAAGAAATTTGCGCAATCAAAGAATTGCATGACCAGTCATGTGGCACAAAAAAGCAGCATGAGCAAAATCTTCGGCTAATCGAAGAAAAAATAGCGGAAAATGATGCTGCAATCAGAGAACTGCGTCACAGAAAAAAAGCTTTAGTGGCATTGAAAAAAGCACTAAAAAAACTGCTCATTAAGTAAATGAACAGTTATTAATTAAACAATCTAACAGACTAAAAACTTTTTAAGCTAATTAATATTATTGCGGTAAAGACCAACAACTTTACCTAAGATATGAACACTATTAAGAATAATCGGTGCCATGTTATCATTTTCAGGTTGAAGGCGATAATGATCTTTTTCCTTATAAAAACGTTTAACAGTTGCTTCGTTTTCATCTGTCATGGCAACAACAATTTCACCGTTTGTTGCTGAGCTTTGTTTACGAACAATAACATTGTCCCCGTTTAAAATACCAGCATTAATCATACTTTCTCCATGAACATGTAGCATGAACAAGTCACCAGCATCATTTTCTAAATCTGGTGGAAGAGGAAAGTAATCTTCGATATCTTCAACTGCTAAAATTGGCTGACCGGCAGTAACAACACCGACAACAGGAATTTCAGTTGGCTTAACGCCAATAGCTTTCTTACCTTTTTCTGTTATTTCCAATGCTCGTGGCTTGGTGGCATCCTTAAGAATAAGGCCTTTGCGTTCCAACCGTGACAAATGACCGTGAACAGTCGAAGTCGAAGAAAGTTGAACTCCTTGGCAGATTTCTCGCACGGTTGGTGGAAATCCGCGCTTTTCAACTGTGTCATAGATATAACGTAAAATTTGTAATTGTTTTGAACTTTGTTTGTTAGTCATTCTTGGCTCCCATGATAGTCTATTTCCTGATAAGCATATTCTAACAGAAATTAAGACATAATACAAACAAGCGTTCTAAAAATTTAAACTTTTTTTATTAGTAGAAATAGGGTAGACTTTTTTTATTGAGAAGTGCGAAAGAGGTGCAAAAAATGACGGAAGACAATGAAAAAAAGATGATTAATCGAATAAACGAACTATATCATAAGAAAGAAAAAGAGGGATTATCTGATGAAGAAGAAAAGGAACGTAAAAAACTTCATCAAGAATTTATCAAAAACTTTCGCGCCGGTTTTAAGCAAGACGTTGAAAACTTGGTCATAATTGATAAAAATGGCAAGGAAATTACTTCCGAAAAAGCGAAGAAAGCTCAGCGCAAGAAAGGTTTGCGAAAAGACTAATTTACGTCTTTAAATTTGCTTAAATTTTCGGTAAGATATATCTATTGGACAAATTGAGGTGATTTTCTATGAAATTAGGATTAGTAATTGTTTTAATTATTATTGCATTATTAATTGGCCTTGTTGGCGGTTTTTATGGTGCAAGAGCATACATGAAGAAATACTTTAAAGATAATCCACCAATCAGTGAGGATATGATCGTTGCCATGATGTCACAAATGGGGCAAAAGCCTTCCGCTAAGAAGGTTAACCAGGTGATGAACATGATGAAGCATCAAAAATAGTCAATCTTACTGAATTGAAAATAAAGACGGAGGATTATTTCTCCGCCTTTTTATTTGGAAAGAAAGGTGAAAAATGGGTATATTTTTTAAGCTTGGATGGTTTTTTAAAAAGGAGAAAAAACGGTACCTAATTGGTGTGACCTTCTTGGCTTTAACGTCTGTAATTAATTTGGTTCCACCGCGAATATTAGGACTAATGGCTGATCAGCTCGATAAAGGACATATTTCTTGGCAAGAATATGGTTTATTAATTTTGACAATCATTTTCGCGGCACTACTATTATATGGCTTTCGCTACTTGTGGCGCAGGCAAATATTGGGTGGAGCGGCAGAACTAGAACTGCAGTTGCACTCGAAATTATTTTGGCATTTTATGGAAATGGATCGCACTTTTTATCAACGCCACCGAACAGGTGATTTAATGGCGCACGCTACCAATGATGTTTCAGCTATTCAAGAAGTTGCTGGTGAAGGTATTTTGACTTTGGTCGATTCTTTATTAATGAGTGTTTCAACTATGATCGCAATGATTATCTTTGTTGACTGGCGGTTGACAATAGTTGCTTTAATTCCCTTACCATTTTTAGCTTGGGGAGCCTGGAAATTGGGGGATCAGTTATATAATGCCTTTGACGAATCACAGGCTGCTTTTTCTCGCCTCAATAATAAAACACAAGAATCTGTTTCAGGAATTAAGGTCCTAAAAACTTTTGGTCAGGGTAAAGAAGATACGCAAGCATTCAATGATATGATTGATAATACGATCAAAATCAATAAACGTGTTTTTAAGTGGGATTCGTTGTTTGATCCACTAGGTACTTTACTAATCGGTTTAACTTACACAATTACAATTATCTATGGTGGGTTATTGGTTAGTAACCGGGCTCTTACAATTGGCCAATTAGTTTCTTTCATTGCCTATATTGGGAACATGGTTTGGCCAATGTTTGCAATTGGCTATTTATTTAATATTCTAGAACGTGGTAGTGCCAGTTACGACCGTGTTGAAAAGTTACTGGATGAAAAGCCTGCAATTACTGATCAAAATGCTGATCAAAGCATTCATGCCCAAGATATTGATGGCGACTTAAAATATGAAGTAAAATCCTTTGCTTATCCAGATGAACCACAAATTCCGGTTTTGCACAATATTGATTTTACTTTGAAAACAGGTCAGACTCTTGGCTTGGTCGGTAAAGTTGGTGCTGGTAAAACGACCATCATTCAACTTTTGCTACGCGAATTTGATCAATATGATGGCAAAATCACTTTAAACGGTCATGATATTCGGGAAATTCCTCTGAATGTTCTATTAAGACAAATTTCATACGTGCCGCAAAACAATTACCTCTTTTCTACTAGTATTCAAAAAAATATTGCTTTTTCTGATGCAAATTCCGATGAAAGTGCGGTCATTTCTGCTGCGAAAAAGAGTGATTTGCACAATGATATTCTACAAATGCCTGGCGGATATAATACGCTAATTGGCGAAAATGGCGTTTCCTTATCTGGTGGTCAAAAACAAAGAATGTCTATTGCTAGGGCGCTTTTAAAGCAAAGTAAAATTTTGGTTTTGGACGATGCGCTATCAGCGGTCGATGCCAGAACAGAAATGGCTATTTTGAAATCACTTCGGCAGGAGAGAAAAGGGAAAACAACTTTAATTGCCACTCACCGATTAACTTCCGTAATGGGAGCAGATTTGATTTTGGTATTAAAAGACGGACGAATTGTTGAACGAGGCACACATGATCAATTATTAGCAGAAAATGGCTGGTATGCTGATATGTGGCAACGGCAAGAATTAGAAGAAAAGGTAGGTGAATAGCTTGGAAGAACAGAATAATTATGAATCAGTTTGGTCAAAAGAAATACCTGTCAAGGAACAAATTGGCATCTTCAAGCGACTACTTCGTTTTGTGATGCACTTTAAAAATGAAATGATTATTGCTGGTGTGGGTGCATTTCTTGTCAGCGTCATCAATATGCTGTTACCTTACGGTTTGCAGTATTTCTTGGATAATTATTTAGTCAAAGCCAACGTTACGATGCAAGTGATTTTGTTTGCCGGTTTTTTATATGCTTTTGGCTCAGTGATTAAGGGTATTCTACAATTTACCTACGAGTACTTTTTTGCTCTTGGATCCGAAAAGTCGTTGGAAGACCTACGGTCGGCTTTGTACCAAAAACTCCATCAGTTGGGAATGCGTTATTTTGACCAAACGCCAGCAGGCTCAATTGTGTCAAGAGTAACAAACGATACGATGACTTTGAGCAATTTTTTAACGGTCCTATCTAGTGTCGTTATCTCTTTCTTTTCGATTATTTCAGCGCTAGTAGCAATGTTTACAACTAATTTTTTAGCTGGACTAATCGTATTGGCTTTCTTGCCATTTTTATTACTTATTATTTGGCAATATTCTAAAAGAAGTTCCAAACTCTATCGTAGTTACCGTGAGCGGTTAAGCCGGATAAACACTAATTTAAATGAATCAATTGAAGGTGTTTCTCTGATTCAGCAATTCAAGCAAGAAAAACGAATGACTGGCCATTTTGAAAGTGAAAACACGGCACTAATGAAAACCCGTTTTAACATGATCAATCTTAATTCGCTTTTACTTTCGCCGTTAATTAGTTTGCTTTATTCTCTGGCACTTGCTTTAACTTTAATGTACTTTGGCTTTCCACTACGCCAGACTTTTGTGCCTGCAGGTGTTGTGTACGCTTTTTCACAATATATCTCACAGTTTTTTAATCCGATTGCAAACATGATGGACCAGATGACCTTTTTCCAAGACGGAATAGTTGCTGGTAAGAGAATTTTTCGAATTTTAGATAATACTGATTATGAACCTAAGCAGCAAGAACAACCGGGATTAACAATCACACAAGGGAAAATTGAATTTAAGCACGTAAGCTTTTCCTACGATGGAAAAAACGAAATTTTACACGATATTTCCTTTACCGTTAATCCAGGAGAAACTCTTGGAATCGTAGGTCATACAGGTTCCGGTAAAAGTTCAATCATTAATGTTATGATGCGCTTTTATGAATTCTACCGGGGTGAAGTTTTAATTGACGGCGTAGATATCAAGAAGTATCCGAAAAAAGAATTACGGCAAAAATTAGGTCTAGTTTTACAAGAACCGTTTATGTTTTATGGTGATATTAATTCTAATGTTAGGCTGTATAACCAAAACATTACTGATGACGAAATTAAGGCTGCCGCAAAAACTGTCCAGGCTGACAGTTTTATTGAAAAATTGCCTGGCAAATATCACGCTAAAGTTGGCGAGAATGGCAGCGAATTTAGTCAAGGACAACGCCAATTGATTTCTTTTGCACGAACTTTAGTAACTGATCCTAAAATCTTGGTTTTAGATGAAGCTACTGCAAATGTTGATACCGAGACAGAAACCTTGATTCAACAGGGATTGAAGAGCTTACGAAAAGGAAGAACGACTTTAGCGATTGCTCACCGTTTATCAACTATCGTCGATGCTGACCAGATTATTGTTCTAAATGATGGTAAGATTATTGAACGTGGTAACCACGAGGAACTGCTTTCCCAAAAGGGTTATTATTATAACTTATATACTCTTCAAAATAACCAAAATTAACTTTATGCACGAGTTCACAAAGAGCTCGTGTTTTTGTTTTCAATATAGTATTGACAGCGTTTACATAAAAGAGTAGATTATTTATGTCAGATATTAATTAAGTTTATGATTTAGGAATGGGAAGAAAAATATCATGGAGTATCATAAAATAGACCAAACTGATCGGACAAACTTAAGTAAATTTATTTCCGATCCAGAACGTTTTATTAATCAACCTACAAAGCACTGGGATCACGATCAATTTCGAACAGTAACCGCTCTGCCGGACCTGGTTATTCAACCGGTTAATAATGAAGAAGTTATCCAAGTAGTTAAGTATGCGAATGAAAAGCATATTCCTTTGGTACCACGGGGTAATTCAACTGGCTTGATGGGAGCCAATTTATCTGTTGACGGCGGTATATCTCTTGATATGGTTAAAATGAATAAAATCTTGGAATATGATCCAGATGGCTTAACAATGACTGTACAAGCAGGAATAAGATTAAAGGATATCGAAGAATATTTGGCTGATAAGCCATTTACTTATATGCCAGCACCTGCAATGCATTGGGCAACAATTGGTGGTAATGTTTCAACTAATGCTGGTGGGTTAAAGGCAATTAAATACGGCGTAACCAGAGAGCATATTCGTGAGTTAAAAGTGGTTTTAACGAATGGCAAATTATATAAGTTTGGTTCTAAAGCGGTAAAATCATCTTCCGGCTACTCTTTAAAAGATTTAATTATTGGAGCAGAAGGAACGCTTGGTGTGGTAACGGAAGTAACATTGAGACTATATCCTAAACCACATAAGACAATCAATGCCATCATTCCTTTCCCAACTTTAAATGATGCTATAAAATCAGTACCAGCAATCTTAGCTTCAGGAGTTGTACCAACAACTGTTGAATTTATGGGCAGAAAAGTAATTAAGTTATGGGAAAAATATGCTAATGATGAATTTCCAATCAAGAATGGTGATGGTTTTATCATTATGGGCCTAGACTCATTCACTGAAGGAGAATGGCGTGCAGAATTGGATCAAGCACTAGAAACTGTTAAAAAGTTTAAAGCTGAAGAAGCAATTGTTTTAAGTGCAGACTCTGAAGAAGCTAAAAAGATTTGGAAGTGTCGGGAAGAGCTATTGTTGGCAATTCAGAAATCAACGCCAAAAATGGATGAAATTGATGTTTGCGTACCAATTAATCATATTCCTGATGTGCTGGACCGAATTGAAGAGTTAGAAAAAGAGCTAAAGATCAGAATTCCTAGTTTCGGTCATGCTGGCGACGGCAATTTGCATATCTATCTCTGCTCCGATGAAATGACACCAGAAGAATATGCTAAAACAAGTGATAGAGTCATTTCTGAACTTTATAAAACTGCAAAGTCATTAGATGGTAATATGTCTGGTGAACACGGAATTGGCTATGCACGAGCAAATTATTACGAGAAATTTTATGGCCATGACTACACAGAGCTATTGCGCCAGGTCAAAAAATTATTTGATCCAAATGACATTGTTAATCCAGAAAAAATCTTCAAAATGTAAATTTTGGCAAAAAAAGTCTGGGAAGAAACTAGCTTTTCAAGCAATAAAGAAGCAGACAAAAGACCTTTTTTATGTTAAACCTAAAATTAGGACACTTTATTAGCTGCAAACTGAGGACTAACTTTCGATATTCAATCGGAGTTAGTCCTTTTAGTTTGATTATCCTTTTATTTCCATTATTAAAAACATTATAATTTAAATTTAATAAAAAAGATGTATAATACAATTATTAAATCTAATTGCCATAGAGATTTCTTTTAAAATTGTTGATTTTAATATTATTTATTTTTTAATTTTAAAGGAGAACAATTATGAAATTAAATAAAGCTTTAGTTACCAGCCTAACTGCACTAGCACTAGGTCCATTGGCAGCAACTTTAGGAATGGAATTGTTATTACACAAATAGTGCATGTAAATACTATGGAAACTAATTCAACAAGTGATGCAGAGAAAACAACATACTTTACCAATAAAGAGTTTTTTCTACCATGGGAAAATATGGTTATGGTGTTGTGAAAAAAGCATATAAAGATGCCTTAGTGCAGAATATGATGCGTGCTGGTGGCACCTATATAAACAGTGCTCTTACTAAGGTGATTGTTGCTGATGGAGTATGATGGCTCTTAACAGAAGCATGTCTTGGAGCAGCAGTTGTTGAGAATGCTAAAAATGTCATACCATTTGTAACTAGTAGTGCAGGTAGTAAAGCTATGGAAAGAGGAATTTGGGTAAGATGTAGTAATAAGGGTAATTTAGTTAGCTAGGGATACCAATAAAAATTTGTTTAATTATAGTAGGTAGGAAGATGAATAAAATGAAAAAATATCAAGAACAGATTTTAAAACGCAAAACAAACCGAAAGGATTAAAGTTTTTAAATTTTTTGATTGGTTGTTTTGAAGTAATAATAATTGGGGCTATTGCTAAATTGTATTGGCCTTTCTGGACTAATATTAACAAATTCCTCGTGTTTATTATTTTTCTAGTCGGTTTTATTGTCATCTCTCCTACCTTATTAAAGTTAACTAAGTATTTCTATTATAAATTCAGCAAATAACCCCTTATGTTTAATTTAGGCTAAAACCTAATAAATGTAAAAAATATGAAGTCTGGAAAAACCGACTCTTTTAAAAAAGAAGCAGACAAAACACTTTTGTGAAGTGCCCCCAAAATGAGGGGCTATTTTTATGTCTAAATTATCTAAACAAGATAAAATTTGAGTCTATCATCTTTGGCATGACTACCAAATTAGTACTACTGAATTAAGTCAGCGTTATCGGGTTGGCAGGTCTAATATTGATTACTTGTTGGCTTTGATTAACGGTCACGGTCTATCTGTTTTAGACCAACCTTTCACTACTTATACAAATAGTTTTAAGAAGCAGCTCTCAAGCGTAGCTCAAAAACCATGGCATTAGCCAATCAATTTCACACAAGGGTAATTTCCTTGCTAAAATAATGGATTAATGGAAAGCTTCTTTGAAATACTTAAATGAGAAATGTTTTATGGTTTTTAAAAGTAATTTAAAAATCTCAATGAACTAGAAGACGCATTCAGAGTCTACGTAGAATATTACATTCAAAAAAGAAGCAAAATCAAACTAAAAGGACTAACTCCGATTGAATATCGAAACTTAGTCCTTAGTTAGCAGCTAATAATGTGTTTTAATTTTATGGTTCACAGCAAAAAGTATTTTGTCTGCTTTTTACTCCTTTCTGCCCACCAAAGTTGACTATTAAGACTGCTCCTTTGCCAATATTTTTTCTAATTCATGGTCATTAGCATTAATCCTAGATCATTTTCAACTTTTGCCTGCTTGCTGTCGCTAAAGTTATTAATCGTGTTATAGGACATGGTCTGCTGGTCAACCAAATATATCATGGGTAGATTTTCAGTTAGCACTGGACAGTCATCTTGCGACCGGAAAAAGCATTACAGCTATAGATAAAAAGCAAGATTTTAAGCATATGAGCCAGATAACCAGTAGCCGAAGGATCACCTTCAAGACCGGCTAGGGGAGTGGAATTGACAAACTAACTAATTGCATAAACTGATTGATTTTTCGAGATAATAAAGTCTAGATTAAGTACTAAAACGGGTTAACCTGTAATATAATCTAGGTACATTATTTTTGATCTCCGTTCTGTTTGAAGATTGGTAATCAAAGAATAGTAAGACCAAGAGAAAATGTATACAGAAAAAACGTTGAACCAGTGAGTTCAACGTTTTTTTAATGATCTAAAAAAATAGATTTTCCAACCTCTTTTTTATTGCAGTATAACTTATTGACCTAACATATAGTCGCGTGTCACTGGCAAATTTTTACCAGAAGCACCTTTTGTTAACAAATACTGGACAACGTCAATGTTGCCTGATTCAAAGGAGGCAGCACAGGCCTGTAAGTACAAGTCCCACATTCGAGTGAAGCGTTCACCCATTTTCTTTTCAATAACATCTCGTTGCTTATTAAAATTATTGTCCCAAATTTCCAAAGTTCTTTGATAATGGCGTCTTAGCATTTCCATATCATCAATTTGCAAGCCACTTGCAACGATGTGATGAACGTTTTCTTCTAAACCAGGGATATAACCACCTGGGAAAATGTAACGGTCAATCCATGCGTTACTTGCTCCACCTTGCTGACGAGTTATGCCGTGAATTAACGCAACGCCATCCTTTTTAAGGTATTTGGCAATATCGGCGAAATATTGACCCAAGTTTTCTTTGCCAACATGCTCAAACATCCCCACAGATGTAATATAATCCCACTGCTCATTACCAAGTTCCCGGTAATCTTCAAGCTTAACTTCAGCCACATCTTGCAGGTTTTCGTCATAAATCTTCTTTTGGACGAGCTTGTACTGTTCTTCACTTAGAGTGACACCGGTAACTTTTAAGCCATATTCTTTAGCTGCGGTGAGCATTAAAGTTCCCCAACCGCAACCGATATCTAGTAAAGTTTTACCTTTTTCAGGATTCAGTTTGTCAAGAATATGTTTAATTTTGTCAATTTGTGCTTTTTCTAAGTCATCCTCATTGCCCTTTTTAAAATAGGCACATGAGTATGTCATGGTTGGATCTAACCAAAGACGGTAAAAATCGTTTCCGATATCGTAATGACTTTGAACGTCTTTTTCACTTTGTTCTTCAGTGTGTTTTTGGTGAGGCATAAATTTACGAAACTTGCTGGAACGCATAAAACTATCAGCACTTTCATAAGCACCAAAAATCAGCTTCTGCAAACTACCATTTATTTCGATTTTTTTGTCCATATATGCCTCTCCTAAAGCTAGGGAAGCATTGCGCGTTATATCACTAATTGGAATTTTTTCATTAAAAATAATTTCAATATTGGGAGTGCCATTGCCGTATATTTCACTTTTGCCATCCCAATAAGTTACCTTAATTGGAAAGGGAAATGATTTGCTTAGCATCTTCTTATAAAACGACTTTTCTAACAATTTCAGAATTCCTCCATTCAATTACTGTTGTAATTTATTTTAACACTACAAAAAAAGACAGAAACCTTTCGGATTCGATCTTTTATTCTGCATGATAATGAAAAGCTGGATTTTGTTCCTGATCAATTTTTTTCCAAGCATCTTTTAACTGATTATCTAGAAGTTGTTCATTTTCGTGAGTTAACCTTATTTTTGGATCTACCCGAAAGGGTTGCCCAAAACAAACTTCTAATGGCTTTCTCTTTAATAATCCAGTAAAAGTTAATGGTCCCTGATAAACAACTGGAACGATTGGTTTACCAGATAATTTAGCAATGGCAATTGTCCCACTTTTAAGTTCAGCGGAATGACGAGTGCCGGATGGGAAAATAATCAGTGAGTAATTGCCTTTTCTTAATCCCTTTATTGGGGTTTTTAGAGCGGAAGGGCCTGGATTTTTACGATCAACTGGAAATGCATGTGCGTGCTTTAAAATAAACCGCAAAATTGGATTTTTGAATAATTCAATTTTAGTCATAAACATAAATTCCTTAGGGCTAGCAGCTAATGCAAATAAAATCGGTTCCCACCAAGTACGGTGAGGTGCAGCCAAGATATAATTTCCCTCGGGAATACGATCTTGATGATTAACATGTAAATGCCCGTTTAACACCCACACAATGAAGCGGGCGATGGGCCGTATAATGTGATAAAACATATTTTCCTCCAATGATGTAAAATATTATAGCAAAGCTTTGCGAAGGGATAAAATATTTATGGTAAATTTGAGCAAAAATGAACGAATCGACTATATGTATAGCGATGATTTAAAAATTATTCAAGATAAAGATGCCTTTAGTTTTTCACTTGATACCTTATTATTGGCGGCTATGGCCAAAGACGCGATTAAAGATAGCTCTAAAGTTGCAGACTTATGTTCTGGCAATTGTGCTGCTAGCATTTATATGGCTTATTTTAACCGAGCAAAGTATGATGCAGTTGAAATTCAACCAGAAGCTGCTTCACAGGCTATGCGTTCTGTCGAATTAAATCAAATGGAAAATCGGATCCATGTTTTTCAAAAAAATGTTAAGGATGCCGCTCAATTTTTGCGAAAAGATTCTTATGATGTGGTTGTTATCAATCCGCCTTATTTTAAGGTTGCCAAAGATCACAAGGTTAATCCTGATCCTAAAAAGGCAATTGCCCGCCATGAAATAATGATTACTTTGGAAGAAATTATTGCAGTTGCTAGTGGCTTATTAAAAATGAAGGGGAAAATGTACATGGTTCATCGACCTGAACGGTTAAATGAAATTGCCTATTTTTGTTTAAAACATGACCTAAGTATTAAATTCATTCAGCCTTATGTTTCTCATCGCGGCGAAGATACAAACTTGATTATAATTGAAGCTGTCAGGCACACTGCTAGTGATGGCTTAGTTTTAAAAGATGCTATTGAAGTCCACGATCACGACGGCTCATTTTTACCAGCGATTCAAAAAATCATTCGCGAAACACCAGAAGAAAAAGCCAAGCACGATCAACAAGCAAAATATTACTTTTATGTTTTATTGTGCAGCGATGGAAGTTTTTATGGTGGCTTTACTAACAATTTAACTAAAAGGCTTGAGGCCCATAATTCGGGGAAGGGCGCAAAATATACTAAAAATAGGCGACCAGTCAAAATGATCTATCATGAAGAATTTAGTGATAAACGCTTAGCTTTAAAAAGAGAATATTGGTTTAAACACCATACACGCCAATGGAAAGAAAATTTTTTACATGAGCATGCTGTTAATTTTTAGACTTGATTCTTGGCCTTAAATTTAGTATTATTTTATTTGTGTGTTGTGTAAATACACAGTTAGAAAACATCAAGAGCGATCAACGTTTTGGTGCCAAACATTGGTGAAGCGTTGAAATGACCGCTTGAGAGGACTAAAACCATAGGAGGAATTTATTATGTCAGTAGTTTCAATGAAACAATTACTTGAAGCTGGTGTCCACTTCGGTCACCAAACTAGAAGATGGGACCCTAAGATGGCTCCATATATCTTCACTCAAAGAAACGGTATCTACATTATTGATTTGCAAAAAACTATCAAGATGTTGGATGACGCTTATGCTTTTGTTAGAGCCGTTGCTCAAGACGGTGGAGTTATCTTGTTTGTTGGTACAAAGAAACAAGCACAAGATTCAATCGCTGAAGAAGCAACTCGTGCAGGTCAATACTACGTTAACCAACGTTGGTTAGGTGGTACTTTGACTAACTGGAAGACTATCCAGAGTAGAGTTCAAAGATTAAAAGATTTAAAGAAGATGTCAGAAGATGGTACCTTTGATGTATTACCAAAGAAGGAAGCTTCACTTTTGACTAAAGAAATGGACAAACTTGAAAGATTCTTAGGTGGTATCGAAGATATGCCTAGAATTCCTGATGTTATGTTCGTAGTTGACCCTAAGAAGGAAAAGATTGCTGTTCACGAAGCTAACATTTTAGGTATCCCTGTTGTTGCTATGGTTGACACTAATACTGATCCAGATCCAGTTGATGTTGTTATTCCTTCAAACGATGATGCAATCCGTGCCATTCGCTTAATTTCAGGTGCAATGGCTGATGCAGTTATCGAAGGAAAACAAGGCCAAGATGACAGCGATGCAAACGTTGAAGCTGAAATGGCTAAAGACGCTGCAGCTGATGACGCAGAACAAGCAGCTGAAACTGAAGATAGTTCAGAAGAAGATTAATTTAATAATTAGCTTTTATTTGGAAGGATACATCAATGGCAAATATTACTGCTAAACAAGTTAAAGAGTTACGTGATCGTACTGGTGCCGGAATGATGGACTCCAAGAAGGCTTTGGTTGAAGCTAACGGAGACATTGAAAAGGCAATTGATATCTTAAGAGAAAATGGTGTTGCTAAAGCTGCTAAGAAGAGTGGTAGAATTGCTGCTGAGGGTTTAGCAGAATACGCTTTTGAAGGTAACACTGCTGCTCTTGTTGAAATTAACTCAGAAACTGATTTCGTTTCATCAAATGATAAGTTCATTAAGTTGGTTGATGATGTAACTAAGGCTATTCTTGCTGCAAAGCCAGCTAACGTTGAAGAAGCTTTAAAGGCACCAATGGGTGATTCAACTATTGGTGAAGAAATCACTAACTTAACTGCTGTTATTGGTGAAAAAATCACTTTAAGAAGATTTGAATTAATTAATAAGAACGATGATGAAGTTTTTGGTGCTTACAAGCATAACGGCGGTGCAATTGTTGCTGTTGTTACTTTAAAGGGTGATAGCGAAGAAGCAGCAAAGAACATTGCAATGCATGTTGCTGCAATTAACCCAGAATACCTTGATAAGGATTCTGTTCCAAAGGCTGACTTTGATCGCCAAAAGGCTGTTTTCACTAAGGAAACTGAGAATGAAGGCAAACCTGCCAACATTATTCCTAAGATTGTTGAAGGTCGTGTCAACAAGTACTTAAGTGAAATTTGTTTAGTTGACCAACCTTACGTTAAAGATGGCGACATGACAGTAGCTGAATATGCTAAGTCAGAAGGCTGTGAAGTTGTTGCCTACACTCGTTATGAAGTTGGCGAAGGTATTGAAAAGAAGCAAGAAGACTTTGCTGCTGAAGTTCAAGAACAAATGAAATAAATTTGATTTATATATTAATTAAGACTCCTATCAATAATGATGGGAGTCTTTTTGATTAGGGAATTAGTGATTATTTTCACGTTTCTCCTTGACGATGAAGTAACTTCATCAATTAAAATTAATGATGTAAGCGATTTATTAAAAAGGAGATTATTAAAATGAGAAAAAAATTTTTTACAGGTAAAGGCAAGGGTTTTAAAAGCGAAATTGTTGTAAAAGGTAAGGTTGAGGATAAAAAAATTACCAATGTGGAAGTTGTTTCAAGTAATGATACAAAGGAAATTGGTGAAACTGCTTTACCAAAGTTGGTTGAAGAAGCAAATCAAACCAAAAAATTTCACGTTGATGCAGTTTCAGGTGCTTCAAGGACATCTAAGGGTTTTAACGATGCTTTAAAGGACATCGAAAATCAGTCTAAGGGAGTTAAGAAGAGTACTGAGACAAATGTGAATGATGGAACGTATTCTATTACAGTAACTTCTTTTGTTGAAAATCAAGGTCTTCCAGGTTCTGGAAAAGCATTAATAAAAGTCACTTTTAAAGACAATCAAATTAAAGATATAAGTGTACCAAAATACACTGATACACCAGTTATTGGTGGTATGGCTTTCGATATATTAAAAAAAGAAATTATTAAAAGCCAGTCAACTTCGGTTGATGCAATCACGAGTGCTACTATCTCTTCAAATGCTTATCTTTCGGGCGTAGAAAAAGCAATAGATAAGGCTGGTGGCAATCCAACTGCTTTTGCAAACCGTCCTATTGTCAAGCCAACTCCAAAACACGAAGAATTGAGCACTGATATAATCGCAATTGGTGCAGGCTTAGCTGGCTTTAGTGCTGCATTAGAAGCTGCTGAAGATGGTGCTAAGGTGATGCTGCTCGAAGCAGGACAAACTTATAGCAGTTCAACTTCACGTGCTCAGGGCTTCGTAATGGGTGCAAATACTGACGAACAAAAACGTCGTGGAATTAAAGATAATACTGACGATTTTTATGACGATTTGATGGAAGTCTATGGTGATGAGCCAAACATAGAACCGAAACTTTTACGTAAATTAGCAAATGAGTCGGCGAGTTACATTAAGTTTTTGGAAGATCAAGGATTAACTTGGGATAAAGTAGTTAACATTTCGCCAAAAAAGCCTCGATTGACTAAGCGGGCTCATACTATTAAGGGTATGGGTACAACTTTGATGACAGTTTTAGTAAATTCTGCCCAAAAAAAAGGAGTTGACTTACGACTCGGTACTAAGGTTGATGAGCTAATTGTTGATAATGGTGTGGTTAAAGGTGTTAAAGCTACAACTGTAAATGGTGATGAGCTTACAATACGTGCATCTGCCGTGATTGTATGTGTTGGATCTTACACTGCAAATCTTGGCTTGATTAAAAAATTAAACCCGAAGATGACCAATATTGAGGTAAGAGTTGGAAACGGAAATGGTTCAGCATTTAAGTTTTTCAATCAGGTTAATGCAAAAATTATTGAGGTTCCTTATCTGCAATTCATGTATTACTTTTATGGAAAGTCATTTGGTGATAAGTTTCCAGAAGCTATACCAGAATCACCAACTTTGCCTAATTATGATGTTCTTTCGGTTGATGGTGGTGGAAACCGGTTAGCATCAGAAGATGATTTTACCTTTGAATTTACCAAACGCTGCTGGTATAACGGATATGATGAAGGTTATGCAGTTTATGGGCAAAAAACGGCAGAAAAATATCCAATTATGACAGAATTGGGCTTGACCAAGAGAACTGCTCACAATAAAAATTTTGGTTACAAAGAAGAAAGTATTGAAAAATTGGCTCAGGATGTTGGAATTAACCCAAGTAACCTTAAGAAGACAATTGATAGGTATAATATGCTATGCGACAAGGGGGAAGACGAAGATTTTCATAAAAACCCTAATAATATGGTTAAAATAACTGCACCATATTACGTGTTACGGTTGCCACAAATTTGTTCTGACGGCTATACGGGTGCAAAAATTAATGAGCATGCTCAAGTAATTAATCAAGATGACCAGCCTGTTACTGGTTTATATGCAGCCGGTTCTTGTGCTGATGGTCAAGTAATGGGGATTGATTACTATGGTGATGGCATGTCTCTTCTAATTTGTGGTGTATTTGGTCGGTCAGCTGCAAAAGATGCAGTCTCCAAGTTAAAAAAGTAAGAATAATAAATAGTTTTATAGAGACCGTGAAATTTTTAGGCCCACGGTCTTTTTTTCTGCTTTAATTGATATATAAAGAGAATCGCTTGATCAAAGGGGTAATAAAAGTTGAAAAAAAAGACAAATTATCCGTATGAGTATACATCTTCAGAGTTGGGAAAGTTTTTTGGAATTTCGATTAAAGGAATTGAATACTATGAAAAGAAAAAGTTGGTAAAGCCTGAGCGGGTTGGCAAAAACAAACAGCGTCGCTTTAACTTGAAAGAAACCTATCGCATATTTATGGCAAGATATTTACGACAGGCCGGTTTTGATATCAGTGAAACTTTGGAGATTCTTAATTCTTCTAATAAAGAGAAATCCTTAAATTCATATGAGGAGCTTTTACAAAACTTGCAATTTAAAAGAAAGCATCTAGAAGCCGTTATAGAAGTCATGAATCACAATCTGGCACTTTTAGAAATGGCCAAAAAGAAGCAACCAAAATTTGAATTGATTAAGTCGCCAATTTTTAAAAGATTATTTCTACGTGAAATGAATGGTCCACACCAAAGCAATGAAAAACAAACTGAAGAATATTGCCAATGGAATATGCTTTTACCTATTTCAAACGCATCTTTGCGCTACAAAAAAGCAGATATATTAAAGAAAAACTCCTGCATAGAGCCTGAAATGGACATGATTATTACGAAGAATTATTTCAAAGAATTTGGCTTGAAAGTAAGTGAAAGAGTTGAAGAAGTACCTTCAACAATTTGTCTTCATACTGTTTTGATAGGTAATGCTCAAGACATAGAAAGAAAAATTTGGTTTAATTCTGTCAGAAAGGAACTTAAAAAACGTAAATTTCTCTTAAATGGCGATATAATTACGGCTCTTTTGCTGGTTTTAGACAATGAAAAAACAAAGATTCGTTACGATGAGGCTTGGATTCCCGTGATTAAACTAAGATAAAATTTTGAGAATACGACAAAATAATAATAATGGTAAAATTAATTTGATATATCAAATTATTGCTTCGAGATGAAAATATGAAAGAAACACCCAAATATCTTTTAATTGCAAAAAAACTGAGACACGAGATAGAAACTGATGAGTATCAGGCCAATGATCAGCTTCCTAAAGAATTGGATTTGGCTAAATCATATAACGTTAGTCGAATTACTGTGCGAAATGCATTAAAGGAACTCGAAAATGATGGTCTTATTTATCGAATACAAGGAGCTGGGACTTACGTAAAGGAACACCAATTTACAAAGTCATCTACGAATACTGAGCTTTTGGAAATGGTTAATCTTAAAAAATATAAACTGCATCTGCTTGATTTCGAAGTAGGACCAGTAGCATCTAAAATCTATGAGGCTCTAAAAATCAACTCTTATGATGTTGTGTATACCATTAAACGTGCGGCTGTAACTATTAATAAACAATTGGTTGCTTTTCAGAAGATATATATCCCTGCTAAAGTTATTCAAGGTTTAAATATGGAAATGTTAGAGTCCTCGATCTATCCACTAGTAAAAGAAAAGGTTGGTGTTCAGCCTAAAAATGCAATGCGATCTATATCTTTAATCAATGCCAGTTCCGAACTTATAGACGCGTATAAACTGAATAAAAAAATAGTGAGCCAAGAGCCACTACTTAAATGCCTGCAGATTTCTTATTTGGAAGATGGTCGTCCTTTTGAATGGAATCAAACATACTATCGAATTACTAGATTTCCAATAAAAGAATCAATTATCCTCTAAAAATATTAGTATTTGTTATACCAACTATTGACTCCGTCAAAATATGTTATATCATATATTTGTAACGTCAAATAAAGCGCTTTCAATAAAGATATATTATAAAAAGGAGAAAGTTATGATTGGGAATTCTGTGCCGTCGGGCCTGAAAAAATTTGAAAATAATTTTATTAGAATTGCTGGAAAAATATCTGGCAATAGGTTGTTGTTGACCTTACGCGATACGTTTGTTCTTGTAGCAACTACAACAATGATTGCTGGGTTCGGCATTATGATTCAAAATGTTTTTATCGATCCGGTGAATGGACTGATCTTCGGCAAACAAGGTCTTCAACTTGGACGGATACTAACCGGCTCTTGGAGTGCTTGGCAAAAAAATGGATTTGAACTGGGGCTTCAAACAATAGCAAATTTAATTGGGCTAGTTTCGAATGGAACTCTAAATATTTTCGCTTTGCTTTTATCAGTGATTTTCAGTTGGGAAGTTTCATCAAGATTTTATAATAACAGAGTAGAGCACATGACTGATGTTTTGTTTGGTCTTGCTGCATTTTTTATATCAATTCCATGGAATTTTCAATACTCAATTCCTGATACGAAAAAAGCAGTTAATGTTTTAAACTATATTGACACGCAGTATCTAGGTACTCAGGGCGTATTTGCAGCAATCCTAATTAGCGGGTGTGCTGTTTGGATTTATAATAAGCTAATGCAAAAAAATTTCACAATTCAGTTGCCCGATTCTGTTCCGCCTGCAGTGGCGCAAAGCTTTTCATCTCTGATTCCTGGTTCAATTACGTTAGGCATTTTCATAGTTTTAACTGGAATCAGTACTTCCTTAACAGGAAAAACTATGCCTGCTTTGTTCTTAGCCGTTCTTCAGGCTCCAGCATTAGCAATTTCAAAAACAAATGCTTTTGCTTTTGTTTCACAATTTACTTGGAGTCTTCTTCAGTGGTTTGGTATTCATCCAACTTCAATTTGGGGAGCTATTTTTGGAATGACTTGGACCATTAACGACACGCAAAACATGCTTGGTCAAGCTCATCACATTTTTTCAACTTTGTTTATGAACTATACATCAATTGCCGCTGGCACGTTCTCACTATCACCGGTATTAGCTATTCTTATTGCTTCCAAACGTGTTGCTACCAAGAAGATTTCAAAAGTTGCATTATTTCCAGCAATTTTTAATATTTCAGAACCAATAACTTTTGGATTACCGATAGTTTTAAATCCTATTTATTTCATTCCATTTGTTATAGCTCAACCATTAGCATTTTACATCGGGTACTTTTTTACCAAAATTGGATTTATTACTCCAATTGTGAACAATGTTCCATGGACTGTTCCAACCCTGCTTTCAGGGCTACTTTACACAGGGAACATTCGGGGGGTAATCGTTCAAGCTATAAGCTTGATAGTTACGACTCTAATATATATACCGTTCGTGAAGATGGACAATAGAATTAATGCTGATAATATTGAAGCGAAAGAAATGAATAAAACCGATTATTAAGGTGAAACATGAAACTTAATCAAAATATATTAGCTGATGTCTTTCAATCGAATATGATTCTGCCCCTAAACAAAAATTTAGAATTAGGTGGACATGTTAAAGCTAATGAAGAGGTTCAAGTCATATTTAACAAAAAAGTATATAGGACGAAATCAAATAAACTGGGTGATTGGCGATTACGAATGCCGGCGGTAAGCAATAGTAAAGCGAAAGGATCAATTACTGCTTTTTCTGCCCAGAGAAAACAGACCATTACAAATATTAAATTTGGGAGAGTGTATTTACTTAGTGGTCAATCAAACATCGAATTTCGTTTGAGGGATGAGCTAAATTTTTCTGAAATGAAAGATAAATTGCAGGATGGTGAACTAAAAGATTTGTACTATTACAATGTCCCACAAGTTGATTATATTGATCCTAAAACGCATAGATTAAAACCCAAAAATTTGCAACCAGAAAAATGGCATCAAGTTAATGCCAATAATTGTGGAATGATGTCCGCCATAGGTTTTTATATGATGAAAAGTATGCGTGAGAATGGAATAAAAGAACCGATAGCCATTATTGACTGTTTTAAAGGTGGAACCTCGGCCAGTGTATGGATTAAGGTAAAAACTTTGGAAAAAGATTATGAACTTAATCAGCTTTATTTAGTTAAATATTTTAATGAAATTCGAGGTAAAAGTTGGGAAGATTTTGATCTTGCAACTAAAGAATATAATTTGAAAGTAGATAAGCATAATCGAGAATTGAAACTATTTTTAAAAAATAATTCAACTATTTCTCTGAGTGACGCAAAGAATATTGTTGGCCATACTCCATGGCCCCCGCCAGCACGTCCAGATTTATTTACTCGACCAGGGGGCTTATATGAAACAATGATGATCCAGATTAAAAACTGCGTTTTTAATGGTATGATTTGGTATCAAGGGGAAAATGATGTTGATCGTGCTTCCCAGTACCACAAGTTACTACCTTTATTGATTAAAACATGGAGAAAAAAGCTGAAAGATGCTTCCTTACCAGTTAAAATAATTCAACTACCAGGTTATGCTGATTATCCTGAAAATTCTGGTGCAATAATTAGACAAGTTCAGGAGCTAGTATCTGAAAAAATGACCAATGTTGATTTAGTTTCCTTTATTGATGGCGGAGAAGAACACAATATACATCCACTTAACAAAAAAATAATGGGCGAACGTCTAGGAACGATTATGGCTGGTAATACATATTCCGGTACGCCGTATATATATAAATACAATTATGATAAAAATATGCTAACTTTATGGGCGCTTAAGTGTAAAAAGCTCAAAATAACAAAAAAGGTTTTCTTCAATTTGATTATTGATGGAAAACCGCAAACACTTGAGATTATGAATAACAACTTAAGTGAAAACAAAATAAAAATAGAGTTAAAGCGAAAACCTGAGCAAATATCTTATGCCTTTGAAAATTATACAAAGAATATTGGCCTCTATAATGAAATAGGTTTTCCTGTTTCACCCTTTAAGTTTATCTTATAAAGTGGCTGTAAAAATCACTTATATTTTGAGTTATTAAATTTACTTCTTTTTGATAAACAGAAGTAAAGATATAACGTTTCAACATTTGAAAAATAAAGCATTAGTTGGTGATTTAGTTCAAGAAAAAGTCGCTAAAAGAAATTAGATCTTATTTTGATTGATACCAAAAAAGAGCATATTCTTTATTAATTATAATCTTTAAGACATGGTAATAAATTAAGATTATGGCATTAACTGTTGAATACTCCAATAATATTTGAGTAAGCGGGAGCCAAACTTGATTTTTAAAGAATAGTTTAAGCTATTTTTCTAGTGAAGTGCAATTAAAAAGTTAATCAATTTATCATCATGCAAGGCTCAATACACGATTCCGATATTTGATCGGAGTCGTGTATTTTGATTTGTTTGATTTTCGGAGGTGGTTGAACCATTAAACGTATTTGTGCAGTACTGCTTGCATTTCTGCTAGTGTACTGATTTTAAGTTAGTTAAATTTTTCTTGAGTCAATAGTCTGAAAATTATTTTTTCGGAGAATTATTGTTGCGGTTGTCCTTAAGGGGTATGCTTCGTTTAATCTTCATTTGCATTAGCTTAGCCTAATTAATGCCATATTCTCTGCTTAAGCCCATCAAATGTTTTGGCCTGCTAGATATTTACAAGAAATTTCAGTTTCCAAAGCAATTGAATATTTAATCATAGAAAAGGCTTCTAATACTTAGATTAATGTCTAACTATTATAAAGTACGTCATTATGTAAAGGAGCCAAGCAGGTTATTAGAATACAATATATGGTTTCCTTAAATGACAATTTAACGCTGATTTTATTACAGTATTCTATACTTTAAAAAAAGATGCTTTCTTTTTAGTAAAAATAATATTGGGTTTAATCACACTTATTGACTTTGAATAGCGTGATTTTTTATTTTCCAGAAATTTGACTGTTAAGCTTCTATATCATCGTAAATAAAGTTATATAGAATTATTTTAGTTAAAGCTTTAAACCAACTTAACTACTTAAAAGGCTTTTAATTTATTTATTTTCTGAATTGCGTAAATGAAGATAAATCGTGTTTTTTGATATATTCAACTGATTGTAAACCGCAGGAATAGCCTTTTTTATTCCAAATATTCCTTCCTTTTTAAGTCTAAGTATAATTTCTTTATTTTTATTCTTAGTTTTGATTGTTGTATCGACATTTACCGATGCTCGTGCGCGGTTTACAGCAGCAGCAATCACTTCTTCAGTAGAATTGTCAAAGTTTTCAATTACCTGTGTATGTTGAAGAGAATTATGCTGTGGAATGAAGCTTCCCATAATGCGTGTAAAGGGAGTGTTAAGATAAAAATTTATGCATAATAAGCCAATAATGCGGTCTTTATTCCCTCTAATTGCTACTGTCATGCCCTTAATGGGTTCACCCGTAGAATTACGGTTAAAGTAAGTCATATAATTGTCCGGTAATTTACCCGCTTCAATTTTTTCGAGTATGTGGAGCGCTAACTCCGTAATCGGATCACTAATTGTTCGGGCTCTTAAGTTACCATTGCAGATAGCAATAATGGATTTATCGTAATTTTCCAAACTGTGCAGAACTATTTCGTAACCTTCGCCTAAATAATGAGATATTGAAACGGATCAAGGAAGCCTTGCTAAAATATACAAGCTGATTTTAAAAAGATGAAAAAATGCGCAAATTAAAAAAGTTCCCTGAAAATTTTTATTGGGGAGGAGCATTAGCAGCCAATCAAGTAGAAGGTGCTTGGAATGAGGATGGTAAAGGTCCCAGCATTACTGATGTAATGACTGCTGGTTCTCATGAGGAGCCGCGCAGAATTGCCACGGAAATTTTTCCCAATACATATTATCCTTCACATAAAGCAATTGAATTTATCATGATTATCGTGAAGATATCAAGTTGCTCGCTGATGAAGGTATAAAGATGCTACGTATTTCAATACCGTGGACCAGAATTTTTCCAAATGGGAATGACCAAGACCCAAATGAAGCAGGACTAAAATTCTATGATCGGATTTTTGCTGAATTGGAAAAATATAATATTGAACCATTGGTAACAATTTATCATAATGATTTTCCTCTGAATTTGACAAAAATTGGTCAAGACTGGTCTTCTAGAAAAACGATTGAAGATTTTATGCATTTTGCTAAAGTAGTAATGTTTCGTTATAAAACGATGTTAGGTACTGGATTCCATTTAATGAAATTAATGATCTCACTGTTTCACTAGGAAATTGGAATGATGGCGGAATTATTAACCAAGGAACTAAAGACTTTCAACTTCAAGTTGATGAGCCTAACCGTCGTTTTCAAGCTTTGCACAACCAGATAGTGGCTAACGCTAAAACTGTCCTTTTAAGTAAAAAATTCAATCATAAGTTTAAGTTTGGCTCGATGATTTGTCACATTACTGTTTATCCTCTGACTTGCAGTCAAGATGATATTTTGGCAGTACAACATGAAGACATGTTTAGAAACTGTTTTTGCGGTGATGTTCTTCATCGCGGTGAATGCCCCTATTATGCACTTCAATATTTCAGAAAAATAATATTCACATTGACGTTACGCCAGAAGATAAAGAAATACTGGAAAAGGGAATATGTGATTATTATACTTTTAGTTATTACATGACGGTTTGCAAGACGCCCCACCCTGAAAATAAAAAAAGCACATCAGGCAACATTATGGGTGGAGCCAAAACCCTTATCTTGAAGTTAATGACCGGGACTGGCAAATAGACCCTAAGGGTTTGCGGTATACTCTAAACCATGTTTACGATCGATACCGCCTTCCAATTATAATCACCGAAAACGGTCTAGGAGCACACGATGAATTAACCTCAGATAATTTGATTCATGATAATTACAGAATTGATTATACAAAGAAACACTTTCAACAGATGCAGGAAGCTATAACAGACGGAGTTGACTTCATTGGATATACTTCTTGGGGGAATTATTGATCTAGTTAGCTGTTCTACTGGTGAAATGTCAAAAAGATACGGATTTATCTATGTCGATGCTGACGATCAGGGTAAAGGAAGTTTTAAACGTTATAAAAAGGACAGTTTTTACTAGTATAAAAAAGTGATCTCATCTAATGGGCAAGATTTATCAGTTGAACCAGAAAAATAAGATTGGAAGATAATAGTGTTTAATTTGTTTAAGAAAAAAACAAAATGTGTTGAATTTGTTTCACCTGTTGATGGCCAGGTAATTCAAATAACCGACACTAATGACGATATGTTTTCGCAAAAAATGCTAGGAGATGGCTTTGCTGTCAAACCATCATCTGATTACATCTATGATCAGGTGAGCGGCTTAATAACCTCTGTTTTTTCGACTAAACATGCGGTAGGCCTGAAAACTGAGGAAGGGATCGAAGTTTTGCTTCATTTAGGCATTGATACGGTAGAACTTGCTGGAAAACCTTTCAGCATTAGACTAAAAAAGGAATAGAAAATTGTTGCTAGAGAAGCCGCTGAAACGATGAATCAAGAGGATGTAATAAAAACTGGTAAAGATGACACAGTAATTGTAATTTTTACTAATTTTAACAAAGATATGCATATTTTGAAAATCACTAAAAAAATGTCGTTCATAGCGCAGAAATTGGGGAAATAGAAATTACCAAATTGGTAAAAAACTTGTTAATTTGCTCTGAATTTTCGTTTGCAAAATAAGAAGTTATGAAACTAACCAAATAAATTACCAAAAGTGGAATGCTATCGTTTAAAAATTGCAATCCTTTTTTGTCAACAAGTAGTACAAATGTAAAGAACAAATTAATATAAAGCTTTAATAGTAGGTGCTTTTTTGTTATTATTCTCTTAGATGAAAGTAGTAGATGAAGGTAAAAAGAGAACTTGGTATGAAAAATATTGCAAATAAATCTAATGCGAGTTTAATAGCCCCGATTTGTTCTTGTTATAACATCAGAAAGTTAACTCTACTTTTAATTAAAAAATAAATCATCAACTTAACAGTTTTCGCTTTTGCGTTTAATTATTAATTTTTTTAATTACTAGTTTTTCGCCCTGGTGGCTGGAGGTAATCATTATAATGAAGAATTTTAATAAGTTTCTTTTGGGTATCACTGCTGTTGTCAGTACAGTACTTCTTGCGGGATGTTCAAATTCTAATAGGAAACAAAGTGACAGCGGCACGCCCAAGTCTTTGAACGTCCAGTTTGTGCCGAGTGTAGCGGCAGACAAAATGGAAGGTCGTGCTAAACCGATTGAAAAGATGCTGTCAAAGCGTCTGGGCATTCCGGTTCATGTTTCGGTTTCGACCGACAATAATGCGGTAATTGAAGCTATGAAGTCTAAGAAAGTCGATGTTGGTTTTCTGCCAGCCGATGCTTATGTGCAGGCCCACAAACAAAATGCTGCAGATGTTCTTTTGCAGTCTGAACGTTATGGCTTAAATGCGCCAAATGGCACTTGGACTAAAAAGTTAGTTCATACCCTTCGCTCAGAAATTTTAGTAAGAAAGGGGTCACCAATTAAAAGTTGGAAAGACCTCAAGGGTAAATCAATTTCCATACAAGGACCAACATCAACTACTGGTTATATTTTCCCGATTGCTGAATTAAAGAAAAAGGGACTCAATGTTCCGCAAAGCTGCAAGTTGGTAACTGTGACAGGTCATGATCAAGGGGTTCTCAACGTTTTAAATAAAGATACTGATGCGGCCTTTGTCTTTGAAGATGCCCGGAATAATGTTTTAAAAGATAATCCCAAAATCAAATCTCAGGTTGTGCCAATCTACTTTACGCGCCCAGTACCTAACGACACAATTTCTGTTGTGCCGTCGATGTCAAAAGCGTTCCGTGAAAAATTGGCTAAAGCATTCATTGCAATCGGCAAATCAAAAGAAGGTAAAAAAGTAATTGAAAGCGTTTATGATCAAGAGGGATACATTCGCGCTAAAGACAGTGATTATAATATTGTACGCAAATACCAAAAAATTGCTGAAGCGGTTGAAAAATAACTTTAAAAAAGCTAATACTCGAATATAATTATATTAAAATCCTACATAAAAAGAGTAACTAAGATTGCCCCTTTTATAATAGAAAAACGTTGAACCTACAAGTTCAACGTTTTTTGTATCCTATGATAGTATTCTTTCAAAACTCTTTATATAAATTAAACAGGAATGAAAACTTTGGTCTTTGGCAAAACTAATATTTAAGGCCATAGAATTGAGTGGTCAAAATAATATTATTGATCTTTTTGCTTTCAGAAATCTTTATTTATGGTAAGAATATTTTAAATCTATACATTATATTCAAATGTTTTTAAAAATACAGGTAAATAAGAGAACGGCATCAGGCACTACACTACTCCTCAAGAGTGGCCTTTAATATGGGGCTAATTTTTACAAATCACGGCTGTTAGTACAGCATTCCATAAAATTCTAAGACTAGCATATAAATCATATAACCAAATAGTCCGTGTTAAACTTATACAAAATTCCTAAGTTAATAGTTATGGAAAATTTCCTTAGAAAAATTGATGCAATTAATTTCTATGTACTTTAAACAAGGCTTTGACAATCTAATTGAATTAGAAATAGCAATCCGAAAGTTTTCAAGATACTATAACAATTAAAAATTGAAGAGAAAATTGATATCAATTAATATATGATTTAAAAATCGACACAAATTTATTACACATCTTTTATTTGAGAATTAGTATAAATGCTTTATCTTTTTTTACCACTCAGTTTTCATTTGTTACTATTTTAATTAAACTTTTTTTTAATTGAAATTATCGCATTTCTTCCAGAAAAAACACAGTACCCAGCATGACTACCTGGAACCTCTACAGCGTAAGTATCACCATACATTATTCCAGATCCATCACTGCCGATTGCATAAAGACCCTTAATTTTTTTTCCTTCTTGATCTAATACTTGATTATCGATATTAACCTTTAAGCCATCTCCAGTTGTATATGCACCACATCCAACTTCAATAGCATAAAAAGGGCCACTATCAATTGAAATCATGTATTTCTTTGGTTTGCCAAAATCGAAATCTTTCTTTTGCTTTACTAGCTGGTTATAACGATTTACTGTTTTAATAAGATGTGGAGTATTGATAATATTTTGTAGATCTTTAATCGAATTTGCTACGTTAATAAATTCATTTTTATTATTTACGTAATCATCGATTTCTTTTCTTAGGTTAGGAATTGTGGTGGCTTTATAAAAAGGATGCATGTCCTTGATTATTGAAGTATCAGTTAAATAATCAATTAGTTTTTGATCTAAAATAACAAATACTTTGTCTTGGCGATTGATTGCGTTACCTTGACATGACCAATCATCAACCGCATGATTTTCATCAATAAATCGGTCTCCTTGCTCGTTTACCCAAAGGCAAGGCTGTGCAGATACTACTAAACCACCTAAATTTGATTCCCATAGTTTGTATGGGGGAATATTTTCATCTTTTAACTGAGCTCCAAATCTCATTTTCATTCCAGTAAAATACTTTTGTGCGCCTAATGACCATGCAATTTTTAATCCATCTCCTGTACTTTTACCTGAGTTCATTGGTAATATCTTATTTTTTTCAGTAAAAGTTGTCTCCTTAAGTAATTTTTCATTATTAAGATATCCACCAGTTGCTAAAATCAAATTTCTAGTCAAAACCTTTTCCGTAGAATTATCTTTTGAATTAACCACTTTAATTTCAAAATCTTGATTAGAAATTTTATATACACTTTCAGCTTTTACTTGCGTCTTTATTTCTATACCTTTAACTTTAATGTATGGTTCAAGTCCCATATGAATTGCATTGTATCCAAGGCCTTCAAATAAATGCCAGGTATCCAGTCCTGTACCTAAACTGGCCACTTCACTAAACTTTACCCCGTGTTTTTGAAGCCAAGATATATTTTCAGCGGACTCTTTTATGTACTTTTTCCACATATCGTGATTAGCTTGATAATGGGAGTAGTTCATTTCTTCTTTCAAAACTTTATTTTTATCAATACTTATATTCTGTTTTTTTTGCAAGGAAGAATCAGCTGCGAAAACTCCTTCGACATAATTTCCCGATCCACCAGTTGTTTTACCTTTTTCTAACACTAGAGTTTTTAATCCTGAATCAGCAGCTTCAACAGCTGCCGAAAAACCAGCCAATCCTGCACCAACTATTACAACATCGTATTCATTATTCATATTTCTTCCTCAAATTATCTCATTCTATACTTTTTTCCAACAAAAATTAAAACAATCATAATTACTGCTGCTAAAGCGCAAAAAGCAAATACTGCTAGAAAAGTTCCAAAAATTTCATATATTTTACTCAAAATTGGCATAATAAAAGCACCTGCAAAATATGAAATTGACGTAACAAGGGAAAACCCTTGATCAAATTTTTCTTCAAACATATATTTAGCGAATATCTCTTGTCCTGAACCAAATAAGCCATACGCTGAACAAACAAGTGCAGCACCAATTAAAGATAATGGAACTGATTTTAATTGATTTGCAAAAGAGAGAATTATATAAGATAAAATTCCAATTATTAACCAAAAAGGAAGAGCGTGATTTGGACCAAACTTATCACAGGACCAACCAATCAATGGTATGACAATTATCCCTACAAAAGAAACTATAGAAGCCATTAAAGCGCCATTTGTGGCGCCAATTCCCGTCACTATACCATATGTAGGAAACAGCTGCGTAATATTGCCAGAAAATTGAACTAATATTGTGAATAAAATAGTTATTAAAAATGCTCCTGATAAGACAACACTTTTAGTGGATACTTTTGAGTTGTTTGATTTACCAATTTTTTCATTTCTTTCTTTAGTAATTTTCTCTTTAGATTTTGCACCATATGGTAATAAACCTAATTTATCTGGTTTTAGTTTTACTATTAAAGCAGATGGAATTCCTAGTATTAAAGTTAATAGGGCTAAAATTAAAAATGAATTTTTCCAACCAAATTTTTGAATCAAAACAGAAGTGATTGGTGTCATAACAGAAATGTAAATAGCTTCAATAACAGAACTCAAACTAAAAGCAAAGTTTCGGCTTTTTTCAAACCAATTATTTATTACTATTCCTTGAACAACTAAACCACCAAACGCCATACAAATTCCAAGAACTGCTGCCATGACAAAGAATAAAAATAAACTCTTAGAATTTGCAATAATTACTGCGCTTAATGATGTCACTATAACAGTTATTGAAAGTTCCAAACTTAAATTTATTTTTTGAATAATTTTGCCAACAAATGGAATTACAACTGCCATTACTACTACTAACACAGTATAAAAAATGGAAACTACCGATAGTTTTACATTCATAGATTTTGCAATCGGTGTTAAAAATACGCCAATTACTCCAGAATATGTATCTACAACTGCTGCCATAGTAATACCCATTGCAACAGCAACTAACCAAGGATATATCCTTTGTTTTTTACTCATTTATCTTTCCTCCTAATTAGAAACTTCACATGATTTAATGTATCATGTAAGTAAACCCTTTCTATACAGGTATTCGAATAACTTATCATGAAAAGGAATAAATGATGGACATAGAACAACTTAGAATATTTTTAACAGTAGCCAATACTTGTAGTTTTACTGTTTCAGCAAACAAGCTGAATATGTCTCAATCTACAGTGTCAAAAAGAATAAGGGAATTAGAAAATTATTTAGAATGTCGTTTATTTCAAAGAACAACCAGAAGTGTAAGACTTACTCCAGAGGGAAGATATTTTTTCGGGATTGCTAAAAATGTTGTACATTCAATTGATTTAGCTATTTTTAATTTAAAAAAGAAAACCAAGGGATTTACTATAGGCTATTTGAATACTTATGCCGACAAAATTTTTATGCCAATTTTAATAAAAAATATTATTAAATGCTATCCTAACTGGGAAATTAATGTTAAGGAAGTTTTTCTTGATGATACTTTAAATGGGTTGATTCATGGTAATTCAAGCTTAGTTTTTGGAGAAAGAGATTGCTTTAAAGAAAATAAACATATAGAATTTTATCCGCTTCTGAAGAGCAAATATTATTTAGTTACTAATCCAAATAGTATTTTCAAAGATTATAACAAAATTGAAATAAAAGACTTAAGAAATAAGGATTTAATCTTAGGAAATATTCGTCATTACCTCCCGACTGAACAACATTTACATGATAAGATTATTGATGAAATTGGCAGCAAAAATATTGAATATGCTGATGATATGATGATAATGACCTTATTTATTAAATCAGAGAATAAATTTGGAATTTTACCTGAATATGGACTTGATAAAACAGATAAGAGTTTGCAGTATATTCCCTTGAACACAGATGTATCTACTACATTCGGAATAGGATATTTGGATACTTTAAAATATAATATTGATTTAGAAAAATTATTAAAAGTAATTCACAAATCATATGCGTATTATCGTCGAGAATTCTTTTAAATTATAAAAATAAATAAGTAAGCCAATAAAAGGATTCTCAACTAAAGATTGATGTTAAACCCCAAAATTAAGATAGTTTAATAAATTTCTACTGAGAACTAATTTTCCGATATTCAATCGGGATTAGTCCTTTAAGTTTTGCGCTGCTTCTTAGCTTGTTATAATTACTGATATGTTTGTTGATTGCTTTTTTCAGTTCGTTTAGATTCTTAAATTGGATTTCAAAGCCATAGACCATTTCCCGCTTGAGTACGCCAAAGAAGCCTTTAATTCGTCCGTTATCTAAGTAATTACTTTTACGTGACATGGCTTTGAGCGATTCCATGATTTTTATCCAAGCTTAGAATTGAGGTAGCTGATACTGCCAGCCTTAATCTTTATGAATAAATTAGACCATTTAGAACTGGATACTGGTGCCAGGTTTGTTTTAGCGTGTCCATAGTCTATTTAAGATTAGAACTGCTGAAAGTGAAGTGGGCAATTACCTCTTGCGTTCGGCCAGTATTAATGGGTTACTGATGTGTCTTATTATGACCTTTGAGTTTAAATTTAGTCACGTCTGAATACCACCTTTATTCAGGGTAAACCGCGCTAAAGTTACATTTGATCAAGTAGGGCTTAATTGTGACCTAGGTGTTAGTATAGCTTCTATACAAGTACTGACTAAGTTAAACAGTTTCAGCTGGCTCATCAAGCACCGCACTTTTTTGATCGAATAATAAACCGCGAGGTCTAAGTTTCAATGTTATACGCCAATATCCATATTGTTGACTTAATACCCAATGCTATAATTGCGCCAAAGATTAAGTATTGCAATTTTATCTTGCTTAGAAAATTTAGTCATAATGAAAACCTCGAAGTCGTTCTAACTTCGAGGTTTATATCATAGTTCAGACAAGAATCTTTTAGCTTCCATTGAATTTCTATCAAATACAAAAGATAGGAATTTGTTAAATGTATGACAAATAATAGTATTTAGGAACTTAATTTTGGAATTTAAACACTTCTTATCTAATCAAAATTGTTTATCTAGTTAAATTATTTGTTTTAATTTCGTCCACCAAATATGCAGACAGTAAGCTGACGTGAATGACAAAATCCATGTTAATACCCATGTGCCAAAGAAAGTTAAGAATGGGTGGTATGTTGCGTGGAATTGCATATTTAGTCCGCGCCAGACCAGTTGATTCCAAAAGACATTTGATAAATAGGCACGATAGGCATAAGTAGCAAGAAAATGGAAAACTGTTAAAGCTGTTTCTGAATTTTTTCGTACTTGATATAAGCAAAGTGCAGCGATTAATGCAATAACCGCTAAGCAATAAAATGTCATTGATGGCTTATAATACGGTGCATTGGCAAAAAGAACGGGATGACCGAACTGATATAATTCAAAGTTGGTCCAAATGAAACAAGCAACAAAAGCAATTAAAATCAGCCACCAAAATTTTTGTAAAAAGTTATTAACTTGATTCCGCAATTGCCAGCAGAGGACACCAAAGACTCCGTAGATAAAAAACGAAATAAACACGCGATCAAGCAGATACCACGTTTTTTCATGCGCACCGTGAAATACCTCTGTGTCGTAAAACAAGAGCCAAGCTAAATATAAAACTAGGGTGATTAATGCTACAACAATTCCTTTTTTAACGTTATTGCCGACAAAGCGACTGATTGCCCAGAAAAGTGGCATTAAGATGATAAATTGCAACATCATTGTGTTGTACCATAAATGTGGCGCAGCATTACCATTAATAAAATGCCAACAAAAAGAACCAAAATTATGAAATTGATTAATCTGTTGGAGCCAAGGCATTCCTAGTAAATAAATCAAAGTCCACCAAATAGTTGGTACAAACAAGTTCGACCAACTTGAACGCAGATGCTTGCGGTAAGAAAAGTTTCCCGCTAAATCATTTGTTCTAATGGTGGTATATAAAATGCCAAAAATAAAGGCTGGAGCAGTATATTTGACTAAATTATACAGAATACCAAAAATGTCTTGTGTTCTTATAGGCTGACCACTTCCCATGATTAAGGACATGATTGGTTGAGACATCACTGCTGTACAAGCAAATACTTTTAAGTAGTCACCAATGTCAGCAATTTTATAGGTGGGATAAGGATATTTATCCATTTTAATTAAGACCTTTCTTAGAAGATTTGTGAGATCCCTAAGAAGTTCCAGTCTAATATATGCGCTTTTTGGTAAAAACGCAAGCCCATTTTTAGTAATTATATTCTAACTATTTTGTGCACCCGTTAGTACTGCAGCGATTTCGTTACTAAATAATCTTTGGTTATCAGTTAAATTTTGGTAGGGCGTATTTAGATAAATTGTTCGTTGCGGCGAATTGGGGAAAATTCTTGCACTGTCGATTAAATGAAAATTGGTAAAAAAGCTTCCCCAGGTAACTTTGGGAATAAAGCCCATGCCTAGACCTGCTGCAATCATTTCTCGTACCGTAGCTGGTTCATCAGATTGATATTTAAAATTGAGTTTTAATTCATTTTTAGCTAAAAATTGATTAATTGTTTGTTGCAATTCAGTTTCATCACTTTCGCCGACAAAAGTAAAATTCGGTAAATCTTTAACATCTAAATTATGTTTACCTTGCATAAAATTCTTTTGCCAACCAATTACTATTTCTTCTTTTAATAACGGAATTGCGGTAAAATGGTCGATTTTATTGGAAGAGATAATAAAATCAAACTGCTTTAAATCCTTAGCGAAGGTTGTTCGTTGATGAATATTTAGACTGACATTAGGCAGTAATTTTTGCATTTTAAGGGCAACAAGTGGGATGAGCGGTGAGCCAACAGTAAAAAGAACATTAATTTGGCTATTTTCTTGGTCTTTATTAGTTTGGACAGCCTTAATTCCACGGTTTAGTAAATTTAAGCTATCGGAAACATATGAATAAAAAATCTTTCCTTGTTGGTTAAGCTGAATTGTTCTTCCTTGCCGGTCAAACAATTTAACGCCTATTTCTTCTTCTAATTGCCTGATGGTTTTACTAATTGCTGATTCACTTACGTATGCCAGCTTAGCTGCTTCAGTCACTGAACCTATACTTGCAACACTAACAAAATATTTTAATCCGGTTAAATTCATTTTTTACACCAATTGATAACCTTTTAGTTAACTATTATTCCTATTATCTATTATAAATGGTTATCGATTAGGGTTAAACTGTTTTTGTGAGATCCTAAGAGGTGATAACTTGAAATACTTATGGTTATTTCCCGGTCAAGGGGGTCAAAAGGCCGGGATGCTTCAAAAGATTGACCCAACATTAAAAAGTAAGGTTGAAAGTTGGACAGGTGTGAAGCTTGTAGACAGTGAAAAGGGCTATCAAAATTCGCAACAAATTCAGCTTAGTATTTTGCTGTTGCAAGTTCAGCAAATTGATCAGCTCAAAGAAAAAGGCTGGCTACCAGATATCGTAGCGGGACATTCACTTGGAGTTTTTGCCGCCGCCTATGCTGCCGGCGTTATTAATAGAGAGGATGTTTTTAAACTTGTAAGTTTGCGAGCAAGTCTAATGCAATCATCATTTCCAATAGGCTATGGCATGGGTGTCGTTGTAGGCCTATCTCGTCAAGAAGTTGGGAACTTGGTGCAACAAGTGAACACGGAAAAAGATCCGGTCTTTTTATCAAACCAAAATTCTGAATTGCAAAACACTTTGTCTGGCAAAATAACTGCTATTCAAGCTGTACTCAAATTAGCTAAAGAGAGCGGTGCAGCCAAGGCTAAACTTTTACAAGTTCCGAATCCTTCGCATTCACCATTGATGCAAAGCGTGGCGGATAAATTGACCAAACAGATTGGGCAGTTAGAGTTGCATTCTCCTACCTGTATTTATTTAGCAAATAATAATGGGCATCCGGTTAAAAACATAGCTGAAATTAGCTATGATTTGGCCAATAACCTAACTCATCCCGTTTTTTGGGAAACAATGATCAATGTGTCTCTTGAATACAATCCTCAAGTAAGCGTGGAATTTGCTCCAGGAACTGCTTTTACTAAATTATTAAAGGCAAAAACGAATCAACTAGCTAATATAACTTTGGCAAATATGACGATTGATGACGCAGATTTTTTATTACATAAATGGAAAGGAAAAGATAATGACTGAAAGAAATTGGCACACCCATCGGGATGCTAAAAATGCACGCTTAGCAAAAGCGGCGACACTGCTCGAGGGGAAATTTGCTAAAACAGAGGATGTTGTTAAGGTCCTTGAGACACTAATTAAACCTGGAGACAAGGTTGTTTTGGAAGGCGATAATCAAAAGCAAGCTTCATTTTTGTCAGAAGCACTGACAAAAGTAGATGCGGAAAAAGTTCATGACTTACATATGATTATGTCAAGTATTTCTAGGCCAGAGCATTTAGACATTTTTGACTTAGGAATTGCTGCCAAAATGGATTTTTCTTACGCAGGTCCTCAGAGTACTCGCGTTTCGCAAATGATTTCTGATGGCACCATGGAAGTTGGCGACATTCACACATACTTGGAACTTTTTGGCCGTCTATTTATCGATTTAATTCCTAATGTTGTTTTAGTAGCCGCTGATAAAGTAGATCATGAAGGCAATTTATATACGGGCTTTAATACTGAAGAAACACCGACTATTGTCGAAGCAGCAGCTTTTCATGATGGCATTGTAATCGTTCAAGCTAACGAAATCGTTGATCAAGTACCAAGAGTTGATATTCCTGCCGGTTGGGTTGATGTGGTTATTCCCGCTGATCAGCCTTACCAGCTTGAGCCACTATTTACCCGTGACCCACAAGCAATTAGCGAACTGCAAATTTTAATGGGCATGATGGCAATTCGGGGAATATATGAAAAACACAATGTTCAAACTTTAAACCACGGTGTAGGTTTTAACACTTCCGCAATTGAACTTCTCTTACCAACTTATGGTGAGCAACTGGGCTTAAAAGGTAAAATTTGTCGTAACTGGGAACTAAATCCAACCCCAACCTTAATACCAGCAATCGAAAGCGGCTGGGTGGAATCAATTCACTCGTTTGGTGGTGAAGTAGGGATGGAAAAGTACATTATGGCGCGGCCAGATATTTTCTTTGTAGGTAATGACGGAACAATGCGGTCGAATCGTGCCCTAGGCCAAGTTGCCGGACAATATGCTTGTGATATGTTTGTTGGTTCTACTTTACAAATCGATCAATGGGGTAATTCTTCAACAGTCACAAATGGTCGTTTATCTGGTTTCGGTGGTGCGCCTAACATGGGCTCTAATCCAACCGGTCGACGTCATTCAACTCCTGCTTGGCAAAGCTTGAAGCCCGAAGATAACCCATTGGCAAAAGGGCAAAAGCTCGTTGTGCAGATGGTTGAAACCTTTGGTTCTAATAAAAAGCCCGTCTTTGTTGATCACTTAGATGCTGAAAAGGTACGTAAAGAAGCTAAATTAGCTAACGTTCCAATTATGATTTATACCGAGGATACGACCCATATCGTGACTGAAGAAGGAATCGCATATCTGTATAAAACTGATAGTATGGAACAAAGAAAAGCTGCAATTGAAGCAGTAGCAGGTGTGACACCGGTTGGCTTGCGCTCAAAGCCAAAAGAGGTCCAAAAACTGCGCGATCAAGGGATCGTTGCTTTACCAGAAGATATTGGTGTTGCCCGACGGGATGCAAAACGTTCATTACTGGCTGCTCAAACAATGGATGATATAGTGCAATGGTCACATGGCTTATACAATCCACCTGCCAAGTTTAGGTCATGGTCATAATAAGGAGGTTAACAAAATGGAAAAACTTAATTTTAGCTATCAAAACACTCAGCCAGTGACTAAATTTGTTCATGTTGGTGTCGTTGCCTCCGGAGATTTAGAAGTATTAATTTATCCTGATAACAAAACTACATTAGAAATTGTGACTGGTAGTGACGGTTTCAAACAGGTTTGGCAAAATGTCCTTGACCGCTTTTTTGCAAGGTATCCATTACAAGGCAGGTTTGTTATTCATGATTTTGGAGCCACACCGGGTGTCGTTAATTTACGATTAACACAGGCAATGGAGGCATTAAATAATGAAGAATAGTTTTGTAGAATTAAATGGTCGTCAACGGGCAAATGCTTTAATTGATAAAGGCACTGGTCGAGAATTGGTTGGACCAGAATATGATATGATTTCACCACATCTTGAGCCGCAAAAAATTGTTCCGGAAAGTGATGATGGTGTGATTCTTGTCAAAGGTAAACTAAACGGTAAAAGAGTCGTAATTATTTCTATCGAAGGAAAGTTTCAAGGTGGTGGAATTGGTGAAGTATCTGGCGCCAAAATAGTTGCAGCTTTAGAAAAAACCTTAGATGATAACAAGCAAGGTATAAAGGAATACCCAATAATTATTCTTGATACTGGTGGTGTTCGTCTGCAAGAAGCTAATTACGGGTTATTGTCTATTTCTGAAATTCAAAATGCCATTATTGCCTTAAAAAAATATGTTCCCGTAATTGGCCTAGTACCGGGAAGGGTCGGCAGCTTTGGCGGAATGTCAATTACTAGTGCAATTATGTCATACTTAATTACAACTCCAAAAGCTAGAATTGCTTTAAATGGTCCCGAAGTTATCGAACAAGAAGCTGGTGTACGTGAATTTGATTCTAGTGATAAGGACTTAATTTGGAATACGCTTGGAACTCGTCAAAGAGTAGCTACAGGAATTGCAGATGAAGTTGACGAAGATGATATCACGACTATTAAAGAAGCTATTGATAGAGCAATCGAAGAAAAAAAGGATGCTCATCGGACTGAGCAATCTGATTTTTATCTATCTTTACTTGATCAAATTGATTTTGCTAACCCCCTTACTACAAAGCAATATTGTTCTCTTTATGCTAAAAATCAGGCTAATAAGCATGATATAAACCAAGCGGTAGCTGGGGATAAGTCAACTACCAAGTCTCGTGGCCGCTTGTGGTTTGAAAAGTTAACTGGTTTACCGAATGCAAAATCAGATTATCCAACAGTTCTTCATGCGGAAAAAGATGGCAAAGAATTTATTGCGATTGTTCCTAATGAAAAAAATCGCTTTCCTCGTGTACGTCACGGTGAGGTGGGGTTGCAAGAAGGATTTTTAGTCGCAAAAATCGTTAATCAAATTGTTGCTGAAGATCAAAATAAAGATGTTAAACGTCCGCTTATCTTAATCGTTGATGTTCCAAGCCAAGCTTATGGGTATAAGGAGGAATTGATAGGTATTCACATTAGTTTAGCTTCTGCGGCAGCCGCCTATGCAAAGGCTCGGCAGGCCGGTCATCCAGTTATTGCCTTTATTCCAGGGGATGCAGTTTCAGGCGGCTTTTTAGCCCACGGTCTGCAATCCAACAGAATGATTGCCTTAGCTGATGATTCAATTACTATTCAGGCAATGTCAAAAGCTTCGGCTGCTCGAATTACCCAAAGATCAATTCCAGAACTAGAAGAAGCTACGAAGCACGTTCCGGCAATGGCTTATGACATTAAAAATTATGCCAAATTGGGTGCTTTGTATAAATTAGTCCCTGATGTTTCTTCTTGGGACGCAAATGATGCGGCCGTTTCAGAAGTTGAGCAAATTATTAATGAGGCCATTACAAGTACCAAGAAGCACTCGACCGATTTACATTATAGGTATGAAAATCCGGTTGCCATTGCAAGTGGCCGGAAGGCAACTAATGAGATGCGTAAAGCTGTGTTTGACCAATGGAACGATTAACGGCAATATGGCCCAACGATTTACTGCAATTCACTAGTTTGCAAGATCTAGTTTTAACCGAGAATCCTTTACCTGGCTGGGCAAAGGATTCTTTGTCTGAGACAAAAACAGTGGTGGTTAGACGGGGCTTAATCAACGATAATCTGATCCCAGTTGGAATAAGAGGTTACGAAAGAAGGCAAAGGTTTGCTTGCTACTTAAATGTTGCAGCCATTAAAAAGCAATATCATCCCCAGTACTTTATTCAACATAAAAGTTGGGAAAGTTTATCTGAAGATAGACAAAAACTTCCACCTTTTCAGGCATTACAAAAGTTAGTCCCGCTATTAAGCAATTTTCAGTGGGGAATAGGAGGCTCGTTAGGATATGAAATGGCAACCGGTGTAAAAATGGTTAAAAACACGACGGAACATGTCAGTGACTTGGATTTGCTACTTTACCAAACTCCTACGTTAAACAGAAGTCAGGCCCAAGAACTTTTGCAAAAGCTGAATCAGTATCATGTGCACGCTGATGTACAAGTAGTCAAAGGTCAAAATGGTTTTTCATTAGAGGAATATGCTGCTAATCGTAGTAAAAAAACTTTGGTAAAAAACGCTGCGGGGCCACTTCTAGTTGTCGATCCTTGGCAATTTTTACAGGAAAATAAATGAGTATTTTTAAAACAAGCGATAACGTAGAACTTAATTTTCATCTTTATGGCACCGGTAAGCCACTGATTCTAATAACCGGTTTTGGTGGCTATCAAGAAGTTTGGACAAAACAAGTTTCCTACCTTAGAAAAATGGGTTATAGCGTTTTAACTTATGATCACCGTAATATGGGTAAAAGCCAGCGTACAGCCAAAGGACAATCACTTGAAAGAATAACTAAGGATCTAATTGAGCTATTAAGTTTTCTAAAAATAACTCGGTCCACGTTTATTGGCCATTCAATGGGCGGGAGTATTATTTATAACTTGTTAAAAATTAAACCGCAAATTATTGATATAGCAGTTATTATTGATCAAAGCCCATATATGCTAAATACGAAGTCTTGGCACTATGGCTTTATGAATTTTACTTTGGAAAATTACCAAGACTTGACCCTATTAGCTCCGCAGGTGCATGAAACGATTCATGGCATCGATAGTTCTGTTATGACGGAATTATTACCAGCCAAAATTGCTTACTCATTTGATCGAAAAGCCAATTTGGACTTATTGCAAGAGCATGTTCAGCTAGACTGGCGGAAAATAATTAAACGTAGCAGCCAGAAGATGATTATCTTTGCGGCTGAAAAGAGTCCATATTATCCTTTTCAGTTCGCAAACTGGATGGCAGAACAAAATCCTCAAATTACCGCTGCGATTGTGCCAAATTGTGGTCACGATATAATGGCAGAAGTACCGCAACAATTTAATCAATTACTACGCCATTTTTTATTACTTAATCATTATCTACCACAGTAAAGGAAGATAAAGATGTTTCGTCATGAAATTATTGTTACTAAGGGAATCTTACCGTTTAAGATTATTATTCATAATTCTTCAGCACTTCAAATTACTAAACACTGGCACCGTGCCCTAGAAATTGATTTTACTATTCATGGTGAAGGCGATTACCTAACTTCGGGGCACAAAACGCACTTGAGTGACGGCGATTTCATAATTATTAATTCTGGTGAAGTTCATGGTGTCGAAAATATTGGTCCAGGTGATGCTCGTCGATCAATTACCATTCTTGTTCCATTTGAGTTCTTGAATGAATTGCTGCCTGAAATTAATCATTTGTATTTTATTTCTCAAATCACTGATCAGGAAATAATGCTGAAGGTAAAAACTGAGCTAACAAGGATTTATCAGCTTTGGACTAATCAACATGATCATGAAAATAAGATTGAAATATTAGGACATTTTTATCTTTTAATGGCGCTTCTTCTCAAAAATTTTGTTGTACCAAAAAAGAATATTATTTGCTTTAATGATGCCAGAAAGCAGGACAAGGTCAAAGATATCATTAATTTTTTAACCGCCAATTATCGAGATAGCTTAACCTTAGGCGAAGTTGCTGATCACTTTGGTCTTTCAAAGGCATATTTGGATCGCTTATTTAAAACTAAAGTACAAACAAGCTTGATTCATTACTTGCAGCTGATTCGTTTACAACATGCCTATGATTTACTAGTTAATACTGACTTGCCTGTTACCGTTATTGCCGACCAATGCGGTTTTGCCAATGTTCGAAGCCTGCAAAAAATATTTAAAGATGTCTATAGTGCAACACCTTCCACTTATCGGAAAAAGTTAAAAAGTCAATAATTTACCTATTTAATAAAAATAATTGCAATATTTAGTCAATATTCTTCTCTTATAATATCTTAGTAAGCGATTACATGGAAGGAGAGGAAAATGACTCAGAATATTAAGCAAAATAGTCCACTTTTAAAAGTAGGTATTTTATCAATTTCAACCTTGTTAACTGCAGCGACTGCGGTTTCGGGTACTTTACCAATGATGACAAAGCACTTTACCCATGAAAGCGTAGCGAATGTGAGAGCATTAGTGACTATTCCTTCAATTGGGATGGTAATCTTTGTCCTTTTGTCAACGTTATTTATTAAATACTTGGGTAAAAGAAAAACCGTTTTGCTTGGCTTATTTTGCGGTTTAATTGGGGGCGTTGCGCCATTTTTTAGCACCAACTTTCACCTGATTCAAATTGCACGTTTTGTATTAGGAGCAGGTAACGGTTTATATTCAACTTCAACGGCCAGTTTAATTGGAGATATTTGGAGTGGAAATGAGCAACGGACTTTACTTGGTTATCAGTCAGCAATTCAAACATTTGGTCAAAGCTTGGCGGTTTTTGTTGCTGGTTTACTACTTGAAATTAATTGGCAAGCAGCTTATTTAGTTTACCTGCTGTTTATCCCAATCATTTTGTTATTTGCTTTAGGCTATAGCAAAGAGACTGAAGCACAAATTAAATCTCGGCAAAAAGAAGAACTAGTTAAAGCTAAATCCGAAAAGAAAACTACTAATGTGCCGATCTTAGCATTAGTAGCAATACTAATGTCATTTGTATATTTCAATGCAATTATGCCACAACAAACCGATACTCCGCTTGTAATTCAGCAACTAAATTTAGCACACCAAGAGTTTTTCTCAACTGCTTTAGCGTTAGCAGGACTTGCTGGCGCAGTTTTTACAGCTTTTTATGGCAAAATTTACCGGTTACTGGGACATTACACACCAGTATTTACGATGTTGTTAGGGGTTATTGGCTATGGGGGCGTGCTTCATTCGCCTAATATGCTGGTATTCACGATATCTATGATAGTAATTTCTGCCACGAATATTATTTTTCCGTATATTTATGGTGCGGTAATGGAAGATGTGCCAGCAACTTCCAAGGATTTCTTCTTATCTTTGGCAAAAGTATTTAACAATGGTGGAGCTTTTATTTCACCATACACGATGGCACTTACAGCATCCATTTTACATTTGTCGGGACCAATGAACATTATCAGAATTGCAATGTGGTATTTAGTATTTGTCGGAATTGTTTTTGTGATTTTGGCAATTATTAGAAACAATAGGTTAAGAAAAACAACAAAATAGGAGTTATGAGCATGAAATTAAATGTAGTGTATCAAGAAGAAGTTACTGACAATGGTTATTTCGTAACCAGCGCCAAGATTACGCCAAGTCAAATGACCAAAGATTTACAAAACCGAATTTCTTTTACAATAGAAGGTAAAGAATTACAAATAACTAAGATTGAGAAAGAGCAAAATCAGTTAATCTATTATTTTAAATTGACCAAGGAATTGTTAGCCTTAAGTTTTGATCCCGCTAAGTTTATTAATCAGTTAGCTTTGCCACAAATAATGCTTCACGTTAACGGGATGCAACCCGAAATTGAAGTAGCCTTTCAACCAGATCCATTTTTAGCAGATTTTGAGCAAAAAATTATTCAAACGGATACAATTCAATTAAGCTATTCAATTTATGCTTCTGGCACCAATCGGAAAAAGCGACCGTTAGTATTGTTTTTACATGGTTCTGGCGAGCGTGGTTTTAACAATGGCATGCCGCTACTGGCCAATGATGTGCCAAAAACCTTGCATGATTATGCTAAAACTAAAGAAGATGCTGTTATTTTAGTTCCGCAAGCTACTTGGGCACCAACTCTAAATGGGTGGTTTAGAAAAGATTTTCGCAAAGCACTGTTCATTTTACTTAAACAAATAGAATCTGAGTGCAACATTGACACGAAGCGCATTTATTTAACTGGCTTATCAAATGGTGCTTCGACAACTTGGTATATGGGCGTACATCATGCAGATCTTTTTGCCGCTCTAGTGCCTTGTTCCGGTTATGTATATGATGATGGCAAAAAAGGTTATGGTGATCAAGGAAAAGGACGGTATATGCTTGCAAGCCCTGAAGAAGGTAAGACTTTGGCACAATTACCAATTTGGGCCTTTCATGCCGAAGATGATCCAACTGTTGGGGTACTCGGAACTAAGAAAGCTGAAGAAGCCATTCACCAAGCAGGGGGCAAGCAGCTGAAGGTCACTATTTATCCTAAGAACACTGTTAAGCCTAATCCGCATGCAAGTTGGGCGAGAGCTTTTAATGCCCCAGAGTTATTACCGTGGCTTTTTAAGCAACACAAATAAAAAGGGGGTCATATAATGATCGTGTTCCCGGACTAGCATCAAGTCATGCTCAAACGTTTGGCCGTTTAGCCAGAATAAACGCTGCAAAAAATTAAGCGCTAATTATAATTGATAGTGTTTCGCAAGATTAATTAGGATGACTGCTGGTACTAAACATTATCAAATTGTTTAAAAACTTTTCTTAAAACTGATTTCAAACTTATTGAAGTCAGTTTTTTGGTTAGTCAGATATTCTCAAAGACAAAAAATATTTTTTTAAAATCTTGCAAAGAAACAAATAAAATCTAATTTTATCAAAAAAGAAATTTTTTAAGTTATAATTTTAAATGGAAATTTTATCAGACATTGTTTCAAGATGAATCCATGTTAAATTTAAGTTTTGATAGTTATTTGGTTTTTGACTAAATTTTTTCTTGAAGGGTTAGTATGAAAAATTATTTAAGTATTGATATTGGCGGTACTGAAATCAAGTACGCACAAATTGATGTATCTGGTCATATAATTGAAAAAGGTAAAGTAAGCACGCCAGATGGCAAAGACAAGTTTCTGGCACAAATTGATCAAATCGTTCAAAAATATTCCGGTTCAATTAAAGGCTTAGCTTTTTGTGCACCAGGTAAAATTGACAAAACGAAAATTAGGTTTGGTGGTGCTATTCCTTTTTTGGATGGAATAGATTTTGGTCAAATTTATGAAGCAGAAGATTTTCCCGTTGCCGTAATTAATGATGGTAGAGCAAGCATTTTAGCAGAAAATTGGTTAGGAAACTTAAAAGATGAAAAAAACTGTGCTGCGATTACTTTGGGTACCGGAGTAGGCAACGGTATTATAGTTGACGGTCACCTTCTTCAAGGTACGCATAATCAAGCTGGAGAAATGAGCTTTATGATTGCTAATATTTCTAATACTAAGGATATGCAGGGTAGTATCGGCAAGTTATGCTCGGCCGTTCGCTTTGTTGGCCAGGTAAATGAACAATTAAATTATGATGATGTAAGCGATGGTGTACAAGCTTTTGAGGCAATTAAAAACCATGTTCCTGAGGCAGTTGCTATTTTTGAACAGTATTGTTTGCAAATTGCTACTTTAATTCTTAACATGCAAACTGTGGTTGACGTTAATAAAATTGCCATTGGTGGTGGAATTAGTGCCCAATCATGCTTGATTGATGGAATTAAGCAAGCTTATGATCAACTAGTTAATGATGATAATTCGATTATCGGTCAAACTTTAACTAAACCGGAAATTGTTGCTGCTAAGTTTAGAAATGATTCTAATTTGTACGGCTCGCTATATAATTTACTGTTACAAACAGATCACGAAACTGTTTAAATTACAAAATTCAGAAAAGCTCCTTCTACTCAAAAGAAGGGAGCTTTTTTTATCAAAAGCAATAATTGCAAAAAAAGTAAATTTTAGTAAGTTGGTTTTAACTGAAAAAATAAAGAGCCATTAAGTTTAAAATTCTTTCTGGTAATGTGATTTTAACGTTGAAATATATTGTAACTACTTTTTTTAAAATAAAATTATTCTCTTTTGTTTTGTTGCCCCACATTTGCGTATTTAATATGTTAGAATAATTTAAGTTAATAGAGGAGGTTGTCATGACTCAAGTTAAATATCAACGTGTCGTTTTGAAAATTTCTGGAGAAGCATTGGCCGGTAACAACGGAACAGGGATAGATCCGACAGTTATTAGTCATTTAGCTGAAGAAATCAAATCAGTGCACGATTTAGGAGTTCAAATTGGAATCGTCTGCGGTGGCGGTAATATGTGGCGTGGTGAGACTGGTGAAAAACTTGGTATGGAACGCTCACAAGCAGATTATATGGGCATGCTAGCAACTATCATGAATGGTTTAGCTCTTCAGGATGGTCTGGAACATGTCGGTGTCGCAACTAGATTGCAAACCTCAATCGAAATGAGACAAATTGCTGAACCATATATAAGAAGAAAAGCAATTCGTCATTTAGAAAAAGGACGCGTTGTTATCATGGGCGGAGGTACTGGTAATCCTTACTTCTCTACTGATACTACTGCAGCTTTACGCGCAGCGGAAATTAATGCCGATGTTATTTTGATGGCTAAAAATGGTGTTGACGGGGTTTACTCCGCTGATCCAAAATTAGACCCAACGGCAAAGAAGTTTAGCGAACTGACTCAACTAGACGTTATTTCAAAAGATTTAAAAGTTATGGATCGGACCGCTAGCTCGCTTTCAATGGATACCAATATTCCGCTAATTGTATTTAACGTAAATACTGAAGGTAACATTAAGAAAGTTGTCATGGGCGAGCATATTGGAACAGTAATTGAAGGAGGCAAATAAATGAATAACGAAACAATTAAAAAAGCAAAACAAAACATGGACAAATCAATCACTGTTTTTGAGAAAAACTTGGGTACTATCCGTGCTGGTGTTGCTAATGCCGCATTGCTAGATGGAGTTAAAGTTGATTATTATGGTGCACCAACACCTTTAACCCAGATGTCTAGTGTCACTATTCCTGAACCACGTGTTTTATTAATTACGCCATATGATCAAAACAGTGTGGATGATATTGAACATGCTTTACTAGCATCCAATTTAGGATTAACTCCAGCAAACGATGGTAAAGTTATCAGATTGGTAATTCCTCAATTGACTGGTGAAAGAAGACAAGAGATTGCTAAAGAAGTCAATAAAATGGCTGAAGAGGGTAAAATTGCGATTAGAAATGTCCGCCGTGATGCTATGAATACCCTTAAAAAGCAACAAAAAGACGATGAAATTACCGAAGATGAACAACGCAATTTAGAAAAAGAAGTTCAAAAGGTAACTGATCAAGCAACCAAGAAAATTGATGAACTGGCTGAGCAAAAACGTAAAGAAATTACTCAAGGCTAACATATGGCAGTAAAAAAGAATCAATTAAATCATCTTGCCATTATCATGGATGGTAATGGCCGCTGGGCTACTAAGCAGAGTAAGCCTCGTGTAGCAGGTCATTATGAAGGTATGAACAATGTTGAACGGATTACTTTAGCAGCAGATGAATTGGGAATTAAAGTTTTATCACTTTATGCTTTTTCGACAGAAAACTGGGCTCGTCCCAAAGAAGAAGTCGCATACTTAATGAATCTGCCAGTCCGCTTTTTTGACAAGTTTATGCCCACCTTGATGGAGCATAACGTTAAGGTCAATATCATGGGCTTTTTGGACAAATTACCACGTAAAACTTATGATGTTGTTCAGCGTGCAATGGCTGAAACGGCAGATAATACTGGACTAATTTTGAACTTTGCTTTTAATTACGGATCAAGAAGTGAAATTACTTCAGCTGTCAAAGAGATTGGAACGCTAATTGAAACAGGAGCGATTAATAGTGATCAAATTGATGAAGAAATGATTTCTCAACGTTTGATGACTGCTAGTTTTGGAGAATTTAGTGATCCAGACTTATTAATACGAACTTCTGGTGAACAGCGTATTTCCAACTTTATGTTATGGCAACTGGCTTATTCTGAACTTGCATTTAGTCAGAAGAATTGGCCTGATTTTACTAAAGAAGATTTAGAAAAAATTGTCATTGATTTTCAGAACCGTCATCGCCGTTTTGGCAAACTAGATGAATCGGATAGTTAGGTAATTTTGATATGAAACAACGGATAATCACAGCAGTTATTGCTTTAATTTTATTTATTCCAATCGTTATTGCGGGCGGATTGTGGATGGACTGGCTGATCGTGGCCTTTGCTGCAGTCGGCATCAGTGAAATCTTTTTAATGAAAAAACAGATACTGGTTTCTGTTAACTTTTTGTTGGCACTGCTTGCAACAATTACTTGGGCGGTTCCAGATAGCTTTATTAAGTCAATGCCATTCCATTGGACTAAATATGGAATTTATTTTGCCTTAATCATGATGATGCTAACTTGGACAGTTTTGTCAAAAAACAAGACAACTTTTGACGATGTTTCAGTTTATACGTTAGGTTCACTATATATTGGTACCGGTTTTCACTATATGGCAAGTATTAGAAATAGCAGCAATGGGTTAGCACTTTTATGCTATGTCTTTGTTGTAGTATGGCTAACAGATACTGGTGCCTATATGATAGGAAGGCAAATTGGTAAACATAAGTTGTGGCCTGTAATTAGTCCTAATAAAACCTGGGAGGGTTCAATTGGCGGAACTATTTGTGCTGTAATATGTGCCGCAATTTACGTTTACTTTGTTAATGTTAATTATCCATTCTGGCAAATGGTTATCTTTGCCTTTGTATTATCCATTGTAGGTCAAATGGGCGACCTAGTTGAATCTGCTTATAAGCGGTATTATGGCGTTAAAGATTCAGGTAAAATTCTGCCTGGACATGGTGGTATTTTAGACCGGTTTGATAGTATGCTATTTGTTTTACCCGTCTTTGCTGCTTTATTAGGAATCGTGCATTAGGAGAATTCCATGAAGGGAATACTAATCTTTTTAGTTGTATTTGGTCTTTTGGTTTTTGTCCATGAATTCGGGCACTTTATCGTCGCAAAAAAATGCGGTATTTTAGTGCGCGAATTTTCTATTGGTATGGGACCAAAATTGTTCCAAGTTCGTCGTAATCCTACAACTTATACTATTCGTTGGTTACCACTTGGTGGTTATGTTCGTTTAGCCAGTAAAGACGATGAAGCTGAGCTTAAACCTGGAATGACTGTAATTTTGCAGACTAATGAGCAAAATGAAGTCGTTCGGATTGATGCTTCTGGATCAGACATTCCGATTGAGGGCCTGCCGCTTCAAATAACAGAAGTCGATTTAGTGGATCAACTCGTTATTAAAGGCTATGAAAATGGTGAAGAGGATAAATTAGTTTCTTATCAGGTTAATCACGATGCAACTGTTATTGATCAATCCAATACGGAATTAATCATTGCTCCTCGTGACACCCAATTTCAAGAAGCTAATGTTTGGCAAAAGCTTGCAACTAATGTTGCGGGTCCCCTTATGAATATTGTCTTGGGATTCGTTGTCTTTCTAATTTGGACCTTTACTATTCCCGGTCCGGCAACAACTACGATTGGAGCTGTTGAAGCTAATTCACCAGCTGAACAAGCAGCAGTTGAACCTGGATCAAAATTTGTTTCAATTAATGGTCATAAAACAACTACTTTTAATGAAATTTCTAATCAAATTAATGCCAGTAAAGGCAAAGCTTTAAGTATTGTTTTAACAAGTCATGGTAAAACTAAGACGGTCTCTGTTAAACCCAAAACGGTGAAAATACAAGGCCAAAAAGTTTATCAAATTGGTATCAAAGCCAAAAGTGATGACCGTGTCCTTGCAAAAGCTAAGCGTGGTTGGGATACGGCAGTATCAACAACCGGAATGATTTTTAATGCACTTGGTGGCTTGATTAGGCACTTTAGCTTAAATAAGCTGTCTGGACCTGTAGGTATTTATTCACAAACTTCACAGGTATCACAATTGGGCTTTACCTACTTATTAGCATTCTTGGCAATGATTTCAATAAATCTAGGAATTGTGAACTTAGTGCCAATTCCTGGCCTTGATGGGGGAAAGCTTTTGCTTAATCTCATTGAGATTTTCCGTGGCAAACCGATATCGGAAGATCATGAAGCAATAGTTGAATTAATTGGTTTTGGCCTTTTATTACTATTAATAATCGCAGTTACCGGTAATGATATTTACCGCTACTTTATAAAATAAAATCTAGAAATTTATTTCTTGGGAGAGAATTGTTAATGCGTCAATCTAAATTATTTATGCCTACGTCAAAAGAAGCACCAGCAGATGCTGTTGCTGAAAGTCATAAGCTGATGCTTCGTGGCGGATATGTCCGTCAAGTAACGGCTGGTGTTTATGCTTATTTACCATTAGGCTATCGTGTCTTAAAAAAGGCCGAAAGAATAATGGAAGAAGAAATGGCTAAAATTAATGTGCCAGAAATGGCAATGCCTGAACTTTTACCTGCAACTTTGTGGGAAGATTCTGGTAGATGGCAAAAATATGGTCCAGAAATGTTCAGGTTAAAAGACCGTCACGGTCGTCAGAGCCTGCTAGGACCAACTCATGAAGAAACATTTACAGAAATTGTTGCCAAAAATCTTAAGAGCTACAAGCAAATGCCAATTGCTCTTTACCAAATTCAAACTAAATTTCGGGATGAAAATCGCCCAAGATTTGGTTTATTACGGACCAGAGAATTTATTATGCTTGATGCATATAGCTTTGCAGCAACTAGAGAACAACTTGATCAACAATTTGATGATGAAAAAAAGGCGTTTGAAGCAATTTTTCGGCGCTGCGGTGTGAAAGTAACTCCAGTAATTGCAGACTCAGGAACAATGGGTGGCAAAAACTCAACTGAATTTCAAGCACCTGCTGCAATTGGTGAAGATACTATTGCAACCAATGAAACAGGAACATATTCTGCTAATTTGGAAATGGCAGTCAGCGAAGATACTTTTAAACCAGAGCCCGAAGATGAAGCTGAATTAACAGAAGTTGCTACACCTGGACAAGAAACAATTGCTGATTTAGCCGAGTTTTTAGCTGTTCCTAAGACTAAAATTGTTAAGAGCGTTTTATACATTGTAAATGAACAAGAAAAAGTATTGGTTCTTATTCGCGGTGATAAACAAATTAATGAAGTCAAGTTAACTCATGCTCTTGATGCTGATTCTGTCCGTGTTGCTTCTGACGATGAATTAAAGGAAATCACGGGAGTTGGCAAGGGAAGTGTAGGCCCAGTTGCTTCTGATTGGGCAGATAAAGTGATTGCCGATAAGACAGTTGAAGGTCTGATTAACGTCATTGTTGGTGCAGGCAAAGAGGGCTATCAGTATAAGAATGCTAACCTTGACCGTGACTTTAAAGTAAATGAATTCGATGACCTTCGGGTTGCGAACGAGGGTGAACCTGATCCAGTTGATCACTTACCATTAAAATTTACGACTTCAATTGAAGTAGGACACATCTTTAAGTTGGGAACGTACTACACCGAAAAAATGGGTGCAGATTTCTTAGATCAAAATGGTAAGACACAACCCGTAATCATGGGTTCCTATGGCATTGGTGTAACCAGAGTTTTGTCTGCTGTTATTGAACAACATCTTACTAAATTTGGCATTGCTTGGCCAAAGGAAATTGCTCCATTTGATTTGCACATTGTTCAAATGAAAATGAAGGATGAAGAACAAACCGAGTTAGCTGAAAAACTTGAGAAAATGTTTAGTTCTAATTATGATGTATTATATGATGATCGTAACGAACGGGCTGGTGTTAAATTTGCTGATGCAGATTTAGTTGGAGCCCCAATTAGAATTACTATCGGTAAAAAGGCTAGTGAAGGTATTGTGGAAGTTAAGCGACCAACAGATGATAAGGCTAGCGAAATTTCGGTTGCTGAACTTGCCAATTTTGTAAATAAAGAGTTAGGATAATTTTCGTGATTAATAAAAACGAACTTTTCTTACGACTTTTACAACAGATTAATTTTCCAAATCAATTTTCAGATAATGATTTGTTGCAAAAAGGCGAAATTGAGAACGTGGATGTTTACGCTAAAGAACATAGGTGGGATATTCACGTTCTTTTTACTACACCCCTTAAATTTGAAACATATGACGCATTAAATAAGGCGATAAATGCTACTTTTTCATCTTTTGTTAAAACCCGTCTATTTGTGCGTACGAAAGATGGATTAGACGACTACCTTACGGACTATTGGCATTTTGTCGTGCAAAATTCGCAAGTTTTACAACCGGTTGCACGAGAATTTATTTCTAACCATAAACCCAAAAAAGAGGACAGTCGTTGGATTATTCCAGTCGATAATTTAGTTGTTGATGGTCTGATTGAGCAAAAGATGCTGGACCAGCTTGCTGAAGAAATGCGCGACTATGGCTTTTTTAATCTTAAATTTGTGACTGAAATAGACGAAGCAAATTCACAGAGTAACTTGGCCAGCTTACAGCAGTTACAAGAGCAACATGAGCAAATTATGCAGGAGGCATACAATGCCGCTCCGCCTAAAGAAAAACCGAAGCAGCAAAATAATTATCCGACTAGGAAAACACGCTATGGCAGCCGGCAACTTGACGAGAGTTTACCAATCACTCAAATAAAAGAGGTAATTGACGGAACGCGTAATGTTGTAATTGAAGGTAACATTTTCAATATTGAAAGTCGCGAATTAAAGACGGGTACCGTGATTTTTACCGGTGAAATTACTGACTATTCAGATTCAATTTCTTTCAAGAAATTTATTTCTGACAAAGAACAAATGAATAGCATCTCAGAGTTAAAACCTGGCACCTGGGCAAAAATGCAGGGATCAGCTTCAGAAGATCAATGGAGTCATGATGTGGTTTTCAATGTTGCCAGCTTTGAAGCAGTAGAACATGTCGGCCGGCAAGAAAAATACGATGGTGAAGAAAAGCGGGTAGAATTGCATCTTCATACTAATATGAGTCAGCTTGATGCAACTAATACTGCTTCGGATTTTGTTGCCGCAGCTAAAAAATTTGGTCAAAAGGCAATTGCAATTACTGATCACGCAGATGTCCAAGCCTTCCCTGAAGCATATAATGCTGGTAAGAAAAATGGTGTCAAAATTGTTTATGGTCTGGAAGCCAACATGATTGATGATCATGCTTTGTTAGTGCTAAATCCAGCTCCTATGACTTACGAAAACCGGGAATTTGTGATTTTTGACGTTGAAACAACTGGTTTGTCTTCTGTTTATGACACTATTATTGAAATTGGTGCTGTCAAAATGAAGGACGGTGAAGTCCTGGAGCGCTTTGATAAATTTATTAATCCGCATCATCCATTAAGTGAACAAACTATTAATTTAACTTCGATTACTGATGAAATGGTCATGGCTGCCGATGATGAAGCTGTTGTTATTAAGCAGTTTCAAGATTTTTATGGCGATCGTCCGTTATGTGGTCATAATGTTCAGTTTGATGTCGGTTTTGTTAATGCCGCTTTACGACGTGCGGACTTAGCAGAAATTACGCAACCAGTTGTTGATACACTTGAAGTTTCAAGGCTGCTTCACCCAGAACAAACGCGTCATACGTTAGATTCTCTTGCAAAGAAATATAATGTTGTTCTTGAACATCACCACCGTGCTAATCAAGATGCTGAAGCAACGGGTTACTTAATGTTTAAGCTTTTAGAAGCTTTTACTAAAAAGTATGGTGAGGATGATCTTGGTAAAATGAATGATTATGCTGCCCACGGACAAGTCTTTCAGAGGGCAAGACCGCAGCATATGACCGTTTTAGCTAAAACCCAAGCAGGTTTAAAAAATATGTATCGTTTGGTATCAATAGCCAGTACCAAATACTTTTATCGCATTCCACGTACGCCTAAATCAGATTTAGTTAAAAATCATGAGGGGCTACTATATGGTTCCGGTTGTTCTGAAGGCGAAGTCTTTGTTGCAATGATGCAGAAAGGGTATGACGAAGCACGGAAAAAAGCCAAATTTTATGATTACCTTGAAGTGCAGCCACCAGCAAATTATTCGCAGTTAATTGAGGATCATTTAATTGCCGACCAAGCAGAATTGGAAGAAATCCTAACCAATATCTATAAGTTGGGGCATGAACTGGATAAACCAGTTGTTGCAACTGGCGATGCTCATTATTTGGAAGAACATGATGCTATTTACCGGACAATTTTAATTTCTGCTCAGCGTAGTAATCCTGAACGAAACAAGAAACAAGCCGATTTGCATTTTTATACAACGCAAGAAATGCTTGATGCGTTTAGCTTTTTAGGTGAAGAAGCAGCAAAAGAGATTGTAATTACTAATCCAAACAAGATTGCTGAATCCGTTGAAGAAATTGCGCCGATTAAGGATGGACTGTATCCACCTCATATTGAAAATTCCGACGAGGAAATGAAACGGCTAACCTACGATAAAGCGTATGAACTCTATGGCAAGCCACTTCCAAAGATTGTTCAAGATCGTTTGGATATGGAATTAAATTCGATTATATCTAACGGCTATGCCGTTATTTACTTGATTTCTCAACGACTAGTAGCTAAGTCAAATAAAGATGGCTATTTAGTTGGTTCGCGGGGATCGGTTGGATCTAGTCTAGTTGCAACAATGTCTGGTATTACTGAAGTTAATCCTTTGGCGCCGCATTATCGTTGTCCAGAGTGCCAGTATTCAGAGTTTTTTGAAAATGGTGAATATGGGTCTGGTTATGACTTGCCCGACAAAAAATGTCCTAAATGTGGTGCCGAGCTCGTTAAAGATGGTCAAGATATTCCATTTGCAACTTTCCTAGGATTTCACGGTGATAAGGTCCCAGATATCGATTTGAATTTTTCCGGTGACTATCAGCCTGTTGCCCATAATTTTATTCGAGTTATGTTTGGCCCTGGCAATTCATATCGTGCTGGTACTATTGCCACTGTGGCTGATAAAACGGCCTATGGCTATGCTAAGCATTACGATGAAGAAAAAGAACTTAATTTAAGAAAAGCCGAACTAGATCGGTTGGCTGCTGGCGTCAGTGGAGTAAAAAGAACGACGGGCCAGCACCCAGCGGGAATCGTCGTTGTTCCTGACGACATGGACATTTACGATTTCACGCCTGTTCAATATCCAGCCGATGATGTTGACGCTGCTTGGAAAACCACGCACTTTGACTTCCATTCAATTCATGATAATATCTTAAAATTTGATATTTTAGGACACGATGACCCGACGATGATCAGAATGCTGCAAGACTTGTCTGGAGTTGATCCACTGACTATTCCACCAGATGATCCAGGTGTCATGTCACTCTTCTCAAGTCCAAAAATATTAGGAGTGACTCCTGAACAAATTCAGTCAAAAACTGGAACGCTAGGGGTGCCAGAATTTGGAACTAGATTTGTTCGTGGAATGCTAGAAGAAACCAAGCCAACCACATTTTCTGAATTGTTACAGATTTCTGGACTTTCTCATGGTACTGATGTTTGGCTAGGCAATGCCGAAGAACTTATCAATGATGGAACTTGCAAGTTGAAAGATGTAATTGGGTGTCGGGATAACATCATGATGGACTTGATTCACTGGGGGGTAAAACCAGAGGTTGCATTTTCCACGATGGAATCTGTTCGTCATGGTCGTGGTATTAGTGATGATGACATGGCAGTTTTGAAGAAAAATGATAAAATCCCCGACTGGTATATTGAGTCTTGTTTGAAGATTAAATATATGTTCCCGAAGGCCCACGCGACTGCTTATATTCTAATGGCTTTGCGGATTGCTTGGTTTAAAGTATATTACCCTGAAATTTACTACACTGCTTACTTTTCTGTACGGGCTGACCTCTTCGACTTAGTAGCAATGAGTCATGGTAAAAATACTGTCAAGAAAGCAATGGCGGATATTCAAGAAAAGGGTAATGATGCCTCAGCAAAGGATAAAAGCTTATTAACTGTTTTAGAAATTGCAAATGAGTGTCTTGAGCGGGGAATTAAGATTAAAATGGTTGATATCAATAATTCAGAAGCAACTAATTTTAAGATTATTGATAAGCACACTATTTTGGCTCCGTTTAACGCTGTTCCTGGTCTAGGAAATAATGCCGCAAAACAAATCGTGGCTGCTCGGACCGAGCAAGAATTTCTCTCCAAAGAAGACCTATCTAAGAGAGGAAAAGTTTCGCAAACAATTATGGATTATTTAGAAGAAAATGAAGTTTTGGAAGGGATGCCTGACCAAAATCAACTTTCACTTTTTTAAATTTTGCAGTATTAATATAATTATGGTATACTTCTTAAAGAAGTTCGAATAAATGATTCGGAGTGAGCAAGTTTTGCTCACTCTTTTTATTACGGAGGAAAGTACTTGGCGAAAGTTAAAGATTCTGTACTTGCAGAGATCAAACCAATCATTGAACAACGCAATGATGAATTTGTAGATATTGAATACGTAAAAGAAAAAGGTCAAAATTATTTAAGAATATATGTTGACCGTGAAAATGGAATTGATATGGACGAAATAGCTGGACTTAGTGAATTAATTTCCGCCAAGTTAGATGAAATCGAGCCTGATCCATTCCCTGATCCTTACGTTTTAGAATTATCTTCTCCTGGTATCGAACGTCCTTTAAAATCTGAGAAGGATTGGCAAAAAGCATTGAATAATTACGTTCACGTTGGCCTTTACCAAAAAGTTCTCGGTGAAAAAGAATACGAAGGTACGTTAAAGTCATTTAATACTGATGAAATCGAATTAGAAGTAAAGATAAAAACAAGGCGGAAACAATTAACTATTCCCCGTAAGTTAATTGCAAATATACGTTTTGCAATTGAATTTTAGAAAGGCTGATTAAAACTTATGTCTAAAGAAATGCTAGAGGCGTTTGCTACTTTAGAAAAAACAAAGGGTATCAAACAAGATGTGATTGTTGAAGCTATTGAGGCAGCGCTTGTTGCGGCATATAAAAAGAATTATAATCAGGCAACCAATGTTGTTGTTGAATTTGATGAACGCCGAGGCGATTTCAAATTAATGACTGAGAAAGTTGTTGTTGAAGAAGTTCACGACGACAGACTTGAAATCAGTTTGAAAGATGCTTTAGCCATTAATAAAGCATACGAATTGGGCGATAAAATCAGATTTGAAGTTGCACCTAAAAACTTTGGCCGAATTGCTGCACAAACAGCTAAACAAGTTATTATGCAACATTTGCGGGAAGCTGAAAGAAACCATATCATTAACGAATATTCACAATATGAAGATGAATTGATTACGGGTACCGTTGAACGTCGCGACAACCGCTTTGTTTATGTTAAAATTGGTAATGTTGAAGCTGTTATGCCAAGAAATGACCAGATGCCTAATGAAACTTATAACCCTCAAGACCAAATTCGGGTACTTGTCACTCATGTTGGTTCTGATACCAAGGGCGCACAAATTACTGTTTCACGGACAGCCCCTGATATGGTTAAGCGTCTTTTTGAACAAGAAGTTCCTGAGATTTACGATGGGACAGTAGAAATTGTTTCGATTGCGCGTGAAGCGGGAGACAGAACTAAAATTGCTGTTAAGTCTAACGATCCAAACATTGATCCTGTTGGTACTTGTGTCGGTCAACGCGGTGCCCGTGTTCAAAACGTAGTTAATGAACTCGGTGGTGAGAATATTGACGTCGTTAAGTATGAAGAAGATCCGTCTGATTTTATTGCTAATGCATTGAACCCTGCAGAAGTTATTGCGGTTCAATTTGGCGATGAAGAAGATGAAAAAAGTGCATTGGTAATTGTTCCGGATTACCAGTTATCGCTTGCTATTGGTAAAAAGGGTCAGAATGTTCGTTTAGCTGCTCGGCTAACAGGCTACAAGATTGACATCAGGCCAGAATCAGAAGTTGAGTTTGTCGATGAAAGCTCAAACGAAGCCAATCAGGAAAATGAAGATGCCGCTTTAAACGATGTAGTAGATGAAGCCGCTGAAGATATTGCTGATTCCGTTTCAGCCGTTGATGATGAAGATGCCGCTACTTCTACTCAAGAGGATGAAGAAACAGAGCAAGATGCTGAACCAACTTCTACTGAAAGTGAAGATACTGTCGACGAATAAGGCAGGGGGTGAACTCTTTTGAAAAAAAGAAAAATTCCGATGCGGAAAGATTTATTAACCAATACCATGCAACCGAAAAAAGAGTTAGTTCGGATTGTAATTGATAAGAAAAAAAACATTTCTGTTGATCCTACAGGGAAAAAGCCAGGACGTGGTGCATATGTATCGCTTGATCCTGACAAAATTGAGCAAGCAAAAGAAAAAGGAGTTCTTGAGCGAAGCTTAGGCGTTAAAATTGCCGCTTCATTTTATGAAGAATTATATTCCTATGTTGATCATCAAAAAGCAAGAAAAGAATTGTTTGGTGATGATTAAAGTTGCAAAATAGACAAAAGGCATTGAATTTGCTAGGACTTGCTGAGCGAGCTGGTAAGCTTGTTTCCGGTTTGGAAATCGTATCAGTTGGCTTAAAGGCAAAAAAAGTTAAAATAGTAATTTTGGCTAATGATAGTCACGCGGATACAAGCGAAAAGCTTACTCGAATTGCTAAGCAAAATGATGCTACTGTCATTTCTGAATTCAGCAGTAGCGAGATATCGCATGCAATAGGTAAAAACCGTAAGGTATTGGGGATTACTGATACAGGTTTTTGCAAAGCGTTAATACAAAAGATAAATGAAGGAGTGTGATTTGATGGCTAAGAAGAGAATCTATGAAATTGCAAAAGATTTAGGCATCGATAATAAAGATGTGGTCAATAAGGCGAAAGACCTTGGCTTTGATGTAAAAAATCATATGTCATCACTAGAGGATTCACAAGTGAATCAGTTAAAGGGTAGTTTCCGTAACCCCGCTCCCGCCAAAAAGCAAGAAAAAGCTGCTAAAAAGAGTAGCAAGATTAAGATTTCTGTTGCTTCCATCCGTAAAAATGAGAAAAAACATGAAGACGGTAAAAGTAATAAGAACAATCGGCACAATAATAACCACCGTTCAAACAACCGCAATCGCAAAGGGCAAGATTATTCACAGCAACGTTCTAACCGAGAACAATCCACAAGAACACAGAAACCCGCTGCACAAGATCTTTTGAAGCAATTAAAACAAAAACAGAGAGTTGAAGAGAGTACGCTGAATCGTCAAACTGAAAGGGCTCGTGAGTCTTATAAGAATAATACGAGTAAACCACAAGAAACTGAGGAAGAAACCAGTGCCAAGAAGCAAGATGTTGTTAAAGTAAAGAAGGTTGAAACTTCTGCTTCTAAAGTGACCGGTCCTAAAATTATTAAGCCTTCGCCAGCTAGAATGAAACAAAACCAAACTGCTACTTCAGAGCGGCCCAAGGCTATCGACAATAATTCTGTTCCAGAACCTGCCAAAGAAGAAAAGCGTCGTGGCAATGGCCATAATTCACGTAATAATGGTAAACCAGGTCGCAAAGGAAAGAATCAAGCATTCGGCAATAACAACAATACTTATTCTAAGCACCAAGAGAAGCGTAAGCGCAAGAATAAGAAACGTCAATATGAACAAATGCCGAAAAAGCAGCCAACCCAAAGAAAAGAGCGTCCATTACCAGAAACTTTAGTTTATGAAGTTGGGATGAATGCACAGGATTTGGGTAAAATTCTTCACCGTGAACCAGCAGAAATTGTTAAAAAGTTATTCATGCTTGGGGTGATGACTAATCAAAATCAATCTTTGGACAAGGATGCAATTGAACTAGTTGCAGCTGAATACGGAATTAATTCTGAAGAAAAAGTTCATGAAGACATGTCTGATATCGATAACTTATATAATAAGAGAATGGAAGCCTCTAAGGAATCTAAGCATCAGATTAAGCGCCCACCTGTAGTCACAATCATGGGTCACGTCGACCACGGAAAGACGACTTTACTTGATCGTTTACGTCATACTCATGTTACCGATCATGAAGCTGGCGGTATTACGCAAAAGATTGGTGCATATCAGGTTAGAATTGATAATCATTTGATTACCTTCTTGGATACCCCTGGACACGCGGCCTTTTCAAATATGCGTGAACGTGGTGCAGAGATTACTGATATTGTTGTTTTGGTCGTAGCTGCTGATGACGGTGTAATGCCACAAACAATTGAAGCTATTGATCATGCTAAAAGCGCTAAAGTTCCAATCATTGTTGCAATCAATAAAATGGATGCTCCAGGCGCCAACCCACAACATGTTACTGAGCAATTGATGAAGTATAATCTTATTCCAGAAGATTACGGTGGCGATACCATCTTTGTTAATATTTCTGCCAAAACTGGTGAAAATGTTGATGAATTATTGCAAATGATTTTACTTCAAGCTGATGTGATGGAATTAAAGGCTGATCCAAAACAAAAAGCTATCGGTACGGTTATTGAAGCTCGGTTGTCTCGTGGACGTGGTCCAGTTGCCGACTTGTTAGTTCAACAAGGTACGCTTCATACTGGTGATCCAATTGTTGTTGGTAACCGGTTTGGTCGTGTTCGGGTAATGACCAATGATCGTGGTCGGCAGGTTGAAAAGGCAACACCTTCAATGCCAGTTGAAATTACTGGTTTGAATGATGTTCCTGAATCAGCTGATAAGGTCGTTGTCTTTGATGACGAAAAGACTGCTCGAAGTGTTGGTGAGCAAAGAGCTCAACAAGCATTACAACAATCACGTGAAAATGTTACTCATGTTACTCTTGATAATTTGTTTGACACAATGAAGAAAGAGAATATGAAGGAAGTCGATGTTGTCTTAAAGGCAGATGTTCAAGGTTCGACAGAAGCTTTGCAACAATCTCTAGAAAAGATTGAGGTAGAGGGCGTTCGCGTTAACATTATTCACGCAGGCGTAGGTGCCGTTAATGAATCTGATGTCACATTGGCTGGTGCTTCCAATGCCTTCATCATCGGCTTTAATGTTCGACCAACGGCAACTGCTAAGTCGCAAGCTGAGGCTGATGGTGTCGATATTCGCTTATATAGTATTATTTACAAGGCGATTGATGATGTTAAGGCAGCTATGCAAGGAATGCTTGAGCCAACATACGAGGACAAGGTTGTCGGCAACTTAACAGTTCGTGAAACTTGGAAAGTTTCTAAAGTTGGAACTATTGCCGGTGCTTTTGTTGACTCGGGTTACATCACACGCGATTCTGATGTCAACTTAATTCGTGACGGTGTGGTCATTTATAACGGTAAAGTTGCTTCACTTAAGCGATTTAAGGATGATGCTAAAATTGTTAAGCAAGGTTTTGATTGTGGTTTGACAATTGAAGGTTATAATGACATTAAAATTGGTGATGAATTAGAAGCAGTTGAACAGCAAGAAGTTAAGCCTAACTAGTTTGACGGGGAGGAAAACATGAAACACAGAGTAGGTCGTGTTGAAGGAGAGATCCTCCGTGAATTAACCAAAATTCTGCGGAAAAATATTCGTGATCCACGCGTAAGCGATGTTACAATTACTGCAGTTGAATGTACTAATGATTTGTCGTATGCAACTGTTTACTACAGCATTCTTTCTGAAAATCCAAAAAAGGAAGAAGAAGCTGCTGCAGGACTTGAAAAAGCAAAGGGCATGATGCGTCATTTGCTTGGTCAAATTTTAACAGTTTATAAAGTGCCTGAATTAATTTTCAAGCGAGACAATTCAGTAAAATATGGTAGTAAAATTGATCGACTAATTGCTGAAGTTAAAAAGCAAGATGAAGATCGAAATAATTAACCAAAAAGCGCTGTTGGGCGCTTTTTTAGTGGGTAAGGTAAAATGATAAATGGAATTTTAGTGGTTGATAAAGACAAAGGCATGACCAGTGCTGACGTCGTCTACCATTTACGCAAAGCCCTTCATATTAGGAAAATCGGTCATGCTGGTACTTTGGATCCCGATGTAACTGGTGTTTTGCCAATAGCAATTGGTCAGGCCACCAAGTTAATTGAATTAATGCATACGCAAAATAAGAAATATGTGGGAACAGCTATTTTAGGCTATGCTACTGATAGCTATGATATAAGTGGTAAGGTTCTCAAAAGTCAGAAGTTGACTGATCCGATTGCAAAAGAAGAAATTGAACAGCAAATGCAGAAATTTGTTGGCCAAATTGAACAGGTACCACCAATTTATTCAGCTGTCCGGGTTAATGGTAAGCATCTATATGAATACGCTCGTGAGGGTATCGAAGTAGACCGGCCAAAAAGGCAAGTGCAAATTTTTGCCTATGATACTATGTCTGAACCGGTATTTGATTCAAAAACCGGTTTTCAAGAATTTGATTTTCAAATTGAATGTAGTAAAGGTACTTATGTAAGATCCCTTGTTAATGACTTAGGCACCCGGCTCGGGGTTCCAGCCGTGATGAAAACATTACGCCGGACTGCAAGTTCTGGTTTTATCATTGATCAAGCGGTTAAACTTGATCAAATTATTGCTCATCCTGATGAAGTGACCAACTTTATTCAACCAATTGATGCCTTTTTTAAGGATTATGAAACTTGTGATTTAACTAATGGTCAATGGCTAAAAGTAAAAAATGGCAATTCAATTCCTTTGAAAACGAATGCAAAAAGGGTTGCATTAAGGTACAATAATAGCGTTAAAGCAATCTATCAAAAGGATGATGCTGTTTATCGCCCTGATTTGATGCTGTTACAAAACGAATAGGTGAAATGAAGGTTATTTATCGTGCACATTATCCATTTAACTTACCCCATCGGCGAAAAGCTATTTCCAACTAATATTATCTTAGCGCTTGGTTTTTTTGATGGTGTCCATCTCGGACACCAACAGTTAATTAAAATTGCCAAAAAAAAGGCAGACAACAAGCACTTGCCCTTGGTTGTAATGACCTTTGACCGTCATCCTAAAGAGGTTTACCAAAATTCACAAGTTACCTATATAGATAATTTAGGTGAAAAAGCCTATAAAATGCAAAAACTTGGTGTTGACTATTTATTGGTCATGCATTTTAATGAGCAATTTTGCCAGTTAACAGCACAAGAATTTGTTGATAACATTGTCGTCAAACTGGGTGCTGACACGGTAGTGGCTGGCTTTGATTATACTTATGGTCCCAAAGATATTGCTAATATGAAAAATTTTCCTAAATTTGCTAGAGGCAGATTTGAAATAATTGATGTTCCGAAACAATCTTATGATGGGCAAAAGATTGGCTCGACGGAAATTAAAAAGGCAATTACTGCTGGTCAGATGGACTTAGCACAAAAACTTTTGGGTGCGCCATATGTTATGTCTGGGACAGTAGGTCATGGTCTGCGTAATGGACATAAATTGGGCTTTCCTACAGCTAATCTAGTATGGGATACTAACAAAGTGGTGCCAAAGGTTGGCGTGTATGCAACCCGAACTAAAATTAAGGGTCAATGGTATGACTCAATGACCAGTGTTGGCTATAATGTAACTATTAATGATAATAAGAAGATTTTTATTGAATCTAATTTATTTGGGTTTAATGAAGAAGCTTATGACGAGGACATGGTTATAAAATGGTACAAGTATACACGTGGTGAGATTAAGTTTGCTAACTTGAACGAGTTAAAAATGCAGATGAAACAAGATGAAGCTCAAATAAAGGCTTATTTTGCGCAGAGAAACTAATAAATTCTTCCGGTTAATTAGAAAACTGCATTTTGTCAGAAAAAGTTTAGCACTCGACTTGACATTCTGCTAAAAACTAGTATCATAATAATTGTTAGCACCTGATAAGTATGAGTGCTAAAAGTGAGGGCGATTTTTATGTTGACCGAACGTCAAGAATTAATTTTAAAGACAATTATTAATGATTTTACGCAAACGCATGAACCGGTTGGATCTAAGACGGTCATGAATCAGTTGCCAATTAAAGTTTCGAGTGCAACTATTCGTAATGAAATGGCTGCTTTGGAAGAGAAGGGATTACTTGAGAAAACACACCTTTCCAGTGGACGCGTACCGTCTACTGAAGGTTATCGGTATTACTTAGATAATTTGCTTGAACCTCTTCAAATCCCTTCGTCTGTTTACCAGAAAATTGTTAGTCAATTAGATCAGCCTTTTCACCAAGTCAACGAGATTGTGCAGGAAGCTGCCAAAATTCTTTCTGACTTGACTAATTATACTGCTTTTGCGGAGGGACCAGAAAATAGTGATTTAACTATTACTGGCTTTCGAATCGTACCGTTATTCAATCGCCAAATTATGGCAATCTTGGTAACCAGTGATGGTAACGTCCATAGCCAAGTTTACAGCTTACCTTATAATGTACATGGTGATGAAGTAGAAAAAGCTGTGCGGATGATTAACGATAAACTCGTAGGAAAAGATTTAAGCGAGATAACTCCTACCTTGCTTAATCAGACTTTAGGTAAAAAGCTAACGAGCAATCATGTAAGCGAACTAATTGATTTAGTTGAAGATGTTATTAACGATGCTGCTAGTGAGCAGATGTATGTTGATGGTCAAATCAACTTATTGAATAATAGTTCGTATGATGATGTTTCTAACTTGCGTTCACTATATGAATTGATTGATCACAATGATTTGATTTCTAATTTTGTTGATGACAAGATTAATTCAGAACGTGGTAAATATCCGGTACGTGTAAGTTTGGGTTCTGAATTGTCAAATGATTTGTTAAGAGATTATAGTCTGCTTACGGCAGAGTATAGCGTTGGCTCCCATGGCAAGGGCATAATTGCTTTACTTGGTCCAAATAATATGCCATATTCACAAGTTATTGGCCTTTTGGAATATTTTAGAAATGAATTGGCTAAGAAACTGCTTGAATATTATGGCAGGTTTAAATAAAGGAGGTTAGCCGTGAGTAAGGAAAAATATGTTAGCGAAAAAGATTTGGCTAAAAAACAAAGTCAAACAAAAAAGGCTAAAAAAGATGAGAAAAACAAAGTAAATACTAAGGCTGACGAGCACAAAGATCAAAATTCTGCAGAAAAAAAGCTTGCGGAAAATTTAGCCAAAGCTCAAGAAGAAAAGAAAGACTTGGAGGATAAATTCCTTCGTAGTCAAGCGGAAATGCAAAATATGCAAAATCGCTACAATAATGAGCGTGCACAATTAATCAAGTATGAATCACAATCTTTAGCAAAGGATGTTCTACCAGCAATGGATAACCTTGAACGTGCCTTGAATACTAAAGTAGATGATGAAGCTTCTAAACAACTTAAAAAGGGTGTCCAAATGACCTTGGATGCTTTGATTAAGGCGATGAAGGATCATGGTATCAGTGAAATTGAAGCTGAGGGAGCTAAATTTGATCCTAATTTACATCAAGCAGTACAAACCATAGAAGCTGAAAATGATGAACAAAAAGATCACGTTGTTCAAGTTTTACAAAAAGGATATTCATATAAAGATCGTACACTAAGACCAGCAATGGTTGTTGTTGCACAATAATTGAAAGGAAGATTATTAATGTCAAAAGTTATCGGTATTGACCTCGGAACCACTAACTCAGCAGTAGCAGTTTTAGAGGGTAAAGAACCAAAGATTATTACTAACCCAGAAGGTAACCGTACCACTCCCTCCGTTGTCGCATTTAAAGATGGTGAAATTCAAGTAGGTGAAGTTGCTAAGAGACAAGCAATCACTAACCCTAACACAATCTCATCAATTAAGCGTCATATGGGTGAGACCGATTACAAGGTAAAAATTGGCGATAAGTCTTATACTCCACAAGAAATTTCTGCCATGATTTTACAATATATCAAGAAATTTTCTGAAGATTATTTAGGTGAAAAAGTTACGGAAGCAGTTATCACCGTACCCGCATACTTCAACGATGCACAACGTCAAGCTACTAAGGATGCCGGTAAGATTGCCGGTTTAGAAGTTAAACGGATCATCAATGAGCCTACTGCATCATCACTTGCTTACGGTCTTGATAAAGATGCCGAAGACGAGAAAGTGTTAGTTTACGACCTTGGTGGTGGTACGTTTGATGTTTCTGTATTGCAATTAGGTGATGGCGTCTTCCAAGTTCTTTCGACTAACGGTGATACTCACCTTGGTGGGGATGACTTTGATAATAAGATTATTGACTGGCTTATCAAGAACTTTAAAGATGAAAATGGCGTTGACCTTTCTAAAGACAAGATGGCTTTACAACGGTTAAAGGATGCTGCTGAAAAAGCTAAGAAAGATTTATCAGGTGTATCATCAACTCATATTTCTCTTCCGTTCATTTCTGCTGGTGAGTCTGGTCCTCTTCACCTTGAAGCTGACTTAACTCGTGCTAAGTTTGATGAATTGACTGCTGATTTAGTTGATCGTACCAAGGTTCCATTTGATAATGCTTTGAAGGATGCCGATTTAACTGTTGGCGATATTGATAAAGTTATTTTAAACGGTGGTTCAACTCGTATACCTGCTGTTCAAGAAGCAGTTAAAAAATGGGCTGGTAAGGAACCTGACCATTCAATCAACCCAGATGAAGCTGTAGCTTTAGGTGCCGCTATTCAAGGTGGGGTTATCTCCGGTGATGTTAAAGATGTCGTATTACTTGATGTTACACCACTTTCATTAGGGATTGAAACAATGGGTGGCGTCTTCACTAAATTAATTGAAAAGAACACCACAATTCCAACTTCAAAGAGCCAAATTTTCTCAACTGCAGCTGATAATCAACCAGCGGTAGATGTTCATGTTTTACAAGGTGAACGTCCAATGGCAGCTGATGACAAGACTTTGGGTCGCTTTGAGTTAACTGACATTCCTGCTGCTCCTCGTGGTGTACCACAAATCCAAGTTACATTTGATATCGATAAGAATGGTATCGTTAATGTATCTGCTAAGGATATGGGTACTGGAAAAGAACAAAAGATTACTATTAAGAGTTCTTCCGGCTTATCTGATGAAGAAATTCAAAAGATGCAAAAAGAAGCTGAAGAACATGCTGAAGAGGATAAAAAGAAGAAGGAAGAAGTCGATCTTCGCAATGAGGTTGACCAATTAATCTTCTCAACTGGAAAGACCTTAGATGAAGTCAAAGACAAGGTATCAGATGACGATACTAAGAAGGTTAAAGATGCTCTTGAGGCTTTGAAGAAGGCACAAAAAGATAATAACTTGGATGAAATGAAGGCCAAGAAGGATGAATTATCAAAAGTTGCTCAAGATTTAGCCGTAAAATTATACCAAGCTAACGGTGGAGCTCAAGGTGCTCAAGGTCAAGCTGGTCCGCAGGCAGGCCCACAAAACCCAGGTTCACAAGATGGCGGCTCTGATAATGGCTCTGCTGGCGAAGGTGAATTTCATAAGGTAGACCCAGATAAATAAAGGGTTTATAATTGAATAAATTAGAAAAGAACTGCCGCATAAGTAGTTCTTTTCTTTTGTAAAGTAAGGAGCTTTTAGATGGCACAAGAAGATTACTATGATGTGCTAGGCGTTGATCGGAATGCCAGTGATAAAGAAATTAACTCTGCTTACCGTAAACTAGCTAAAAAGTATCATCCAGATATCAATCATGAACCTGGTGCAGAGGAAAAATATAAAAAAATTAACGAAGCATATGAAGTTTTACATGACCAACAAAAGCGGGCACAATATGACCAATTTGGTTCTGCTGGCGTAAATGGTCAGGGCGGCTTTGGCGGTGGAGCCGGTCAAGGATATGGCGACTTTGGTGGCTTTGGCGATTTCGGCGATATTTTTAATGATTTCTTTGGTGGTGCTGGGGCTTCGTCACGTCATGTTGATCCGAAGGCACCAACTCGCGGAGAAGATCTTGATTATACGTTAACAATTGACTTTATGGATGCGATTAATGGCAAGAAAACACAAGTTTCTTATACTCGCAGTGAAACTTGTCCAACTTGCAAGGGTAACGGTGCTGAAAAGGGTACTCAACCTGTTACCTGTGACAAATGTGGTGGTACGGGAATAATGACCGTTAGCCAAAAGTCAATGATTGGTGTAATTCGGCGGCAAACTACCTGTGATAAATGTCATGGTCGGGGTGTCATCATTGAGCATCCATGTAAGACTTGTCATGGTAATGGCGTTGTAGACGGTAAAAATACCATTGAGGTTAATATTCCGGCTGGAATTGATAATGGCCAACAACTCCGTTATGAAGGTCAAGGTGAAGCAGGTAAAAATGGTGGACCTTATGGTGATTTGTACATAAGCTACCGGATTAAGCCATCTAAAGAATTTGAGCGTAGTGGGAACACAATTTATACTACCGTACCGATCTCATTTGCTCAGGCTACTCTTGGTGATGAAATTACGGTTAAGACAGTTCATGGTGATAAGAAGTTAAAGATACCAGCAGGTACACAACCCAATAAAAAATTCACTATCCGTGGTGAAGGTGTTCCTTACCTTCGCGGTAATGGCAACGGTGATCAGATTACTACTATTCAAGTCCAGATTCCAAAAACGATCAACGAAAAGCAAAAGCAAGCTTTAGTGGACTTTGTTAAAGCTGGTGGCGGCTCAATCACTCCCCAAGAAAAAGGCTTTTTTGAAAGACTAAAAGAGAAATTGCAGTAAAGTTCTCTAAAAATAATAAAATTATCTTGCGTTTATTTTTAATATAATTATTAAAAATTGACAATCATAAAAGAGCATCAAACTTTTGTATTTTGTATAGTTTAATGCTCTTTTAATTTCCCTTAATATATTTAGAGTTACGTAATTTATATTAATAAAATACTTTTTTAATAGAGAAAAAAGATATATAATTCAATTATATTAAGTATTAATAAATGGTGGCAGTTTGATATAAGAATATTAAAACGGAGTGATATATAGAATGAAAATTAGTAAAAATGGTCAAATGGAGAAAACAAGAGCAATCAGAAGTAGTATGATTGTTGGTGCATCCGCTGCTGTCCTATTAGGACTATATCTTAATAAGAATGTGGTTGAGGCAGACAGTTTGACTGGTGACCAAAACATAATGCAATCTTCAATTAAGGCAGATACTAAAAAGGGAATTTCTGTTAGTCAAAGTGCCAACCAAAATAGTCAGGATGATGTAAACTCTACAAAAAAAGAATCAGCTGTTAGTAAAGAAAGCACTACAAGTGAGCTAGACAGCAATTTGCAATCAAATACAACTGAGTCGACTTCGAACGAGGCAACTAATCAGGCAACAGTCAAAGCAAGTGATTTAACTAGAGCAAAAATTCGCGAGGTTAGTTGGATTGGCTTGAAAGCGACTTTTGATGATGAAAATAAAGAATTAACTATTTTGGGAGGCACAAATGATCAGCCGGTAATATTAGATAATCCAGCAGGGGAATTTCGCTCTTGGGACCCCTTTTATTGGTATGATAATTTAACTAAAAATAGTATAGAAAAAATCACAATAAATGGCAAAATCAGAGTTATAGGTGATGCAACATATCTTTTTGGTGATTATGATAATTTAAAAATGATTTCTGGCTTAGAACAACTTGACACAAGTCAAGTAACTAACATGTCATACTTGTTCAATAATGACAGTAGCTTGACTAGCCTAGACGTGAGTCACTTTGACACGAGTCAAGTAAAAAGTATGGTCTTCATGTTCTGCGATTGTAAGGGTATAACTAGCCTAGACGTGAGTCACTTTAATACCAAAAATGTAAGCCAAATGGACGGAGTATTTGTTGATTGCAGTGGCTTAACCAGTCTAGACTTGAGAAGCTTTGATACTAGCCAAGTAACTAGTATGTATGATATGTTTGACAGCTGTAGCAGCTTAACCAGCCTAGATTTAAGTAGCTTTGACATGAATAAAAATGATAATGATTATAGGATGTTAACCCGTCTTTCTAGCCTAAAAAAAATAGTGCTGGGACCAAAATTTAAATTTAGACGAGACCGTTGGGGAGATACCGATGATATCGAGCATAAATTTTGCCAGTGGATTAATGTAGGTGACGGAACAACTGAAAATGCAAGGGGAAAATCTAGGACTTTATTGGATATACTACTAAATTATAATGGCATAACTGATCATGGTACTTATATTCACGTTGGAACCGTTAGGGTTTACTATTGTGATGAAAATTACCGAAAAATTGCTGATCATCAGGATTTCATGGGTGAACTTGGAACAAGCTATATCAAGGTAGGGCAAAAAGACCTGCCGGGTTATACCCTCAAAGAAATAAAGGGCGATAGTACTGGCACGTATACCGATGAACCGAAAGAAGTAGTCTATATTTACACGAAGAACCCAGTAAAGCCTGCGGAGCCAACAACTTCAACCATCACTGTGCACTATCAAGACGAGCAGGGCAATAAAATTGCACCGGATGAAATTTTAAGTGGCAAAGTGGGAGAAAGCTATCAAAGCAAGCAAAAAGACCTGCCGGGTTATACTTTCAAGGAAATAAAGGGGAAACCAGTTGGCTACTTTACCACCAGCGAGCAGATGATAACTTATATTTATATTAAAAATGAAGTAGGTAGTGAAGGTCAAGCAAGCATTACTTTAGGTGTAACTAGACGAAGGGATCAAACTAAGGAAAAGTCAAAAAAGGTTGATGGTCAAGCATTGATATCTAACCGGCTTAAGACAGGTAAGATTAAAAATTTAGTTGTAGTACGTAATAAAAAGATTAAGATCAAACAATTAGCAACTAAGGCCAGCTCAAGCAGTAAACAAAAACAGGATGTGAATTTGCTTCCTCAAACAGGAGCAGATCAAAAGCATATCGCCATTTGGACAATTTTAGGCAATCTAATGCTATCGATCAGTTACGTATTAGGTGGCTTATTAAAGCGGCGAAAAAAGTAAAGGACAAAGACTGTTTTAAAAAAAATAAGTAATTAGAAAGAGCATCAAATAATTGCATAGTTTGATGCTCTTTCTTTAAATGATTATTTTAATAAACGGCAAGAAGTGGCTACTTTAAAAATTAAAGTAAGAAAAAGAAATGAGTTAGTTTTTTCCATATTGTGAAATTAACAAAAATGATTTAATACAATACAGACTGTATCCTTTGATCAATTCATTTATCATGGTCGCTGAATTTGCTATAATAATAAAGATAGAGTAAAGGGTGCAAATAACATATGGATATTAAAAAACTACAAGATTATCAAAAACATATTCGTAACTTTTCAATTGTAGCGCATATTGACCATGGTAAATCCACAATTGCCGATCGAATTTTAGAATTGACGGATACTGTTTCAGAACGCCAATTAAAAAACCAAATGCTTGATGACATGCCACTTGAGCGTCAACGGGGAATTACCATTAAAATGAATTCTGTTGAAATAAAGTATCATGCTCAGGATGGAGAAGATTACATTTTTCATTTAATCGATACACCAGGACACGTGGACTTTTCGTATGAAGTTTCTCGTTCGCTTGCAGCTTGCGAAGGAGCCTTGTTGGTTGTTGATGCGTCCCAAGGTGTTCAGGCTCAAACTTTGGCTAACACCTATTTGGCCATTGACGATGACCTTGAAATTCTACCAGTCATTAATAAAATTGATTTACCTTCAGCCAATCCTGACCAAGCAAAAGAAGAAATCACTGAGATGCTTGGAATTGATGCAAGCAACGCGGCCGAAGTATCTGGAAAAACTGGCCAAGGTATTGCCAATTTACTTGAACAAATAGTGCAGGATATTCCGGCACCAGATGGTTCTCTGACTAATCCGCTTAAAGCACTTATTTTCGATTCAAAATATGATGATTATCGTGGTGTAGTATTATCTGTGCGGATTAAAGAGGGAACGGTCAAACCTGGTGATCACATCAAAATTATGAACACAGGTAAAGAATACGAGGTTACTGAAGTCGGTGTTTCGAGTCCTCACTCCGTGAAGAAGGATATTTTAATTGCGGGAGATGTCGGTTATTTAACTGCTAATATTAAATCTGTCCGTGAGACTCGAGTAGGTGATACAATCACCTCTGCAGAAAAGCCAACGGCTGAACCATTACCTGGTTATCGCCAGATTCCGCCAATGGTATATTCCGGAATGTACCCAGTTGATAATTCTAAATATGATGATTTAAAAGAAGCATTACAAAAGCTGCAGTTAAATGATGCCGCGCTGGAATTTGAACCTGAAACTTCTACGGCATTGGGATTCGGTTTCCGTTGTGGTTTCTTAGGTCTTTTACATATGGACGTTGTCCAGGAGCGACTAGAGCAAGAATTTAACCTTGATTTAATTATGACTGCTCCTTCGGTTGATTACCATGCAATTATGAATGATGGCTCGACTAAGGTAATCGATAATCCATCTGATCTTCCTTCAGCCGGTGAATATAAAGAAGTTCAAGAGCCTTATGTTAAAGCCGAGGTCATGGTTCCAAATGACTTTGTCGGTCCGGTAATGGAACTGTGTCAGCGTAAGCGTGGCGACTTTGTAACCATGGATTATTTAGATAAATACCGCGTTAACGTGATTTATAATATGCCGCTTGCAGAAATTATTTATGACTTTTTTGATGATTTGAAGTCGTCAACTAAAGGATATGCTTCACTTGATTATGAAATAACTGGGTACCGCGCTACTGATTTAGTTAAAATTGATATTTTGCTGAATAAACAAGTGATTGATGCATTGAGCTTTATTGCACATCGCGATGAAGCACAAAATCGTGCTAGACAAATGACTTCTTTATTGAAGAAGTTAATTCCGCGGCAAAACTTTGAAGTTGATATTCAAGGAGCGATTGGTGCAAAAATCATTTCTCGAGCTACAGTCAAGCCATACCGGAAGGATGTTACCTGGAAAATCCATACTGGTGATCCAGACCGCCGGGCTAAATTACTTGAAAAGCAAAAACGTGGTAAAAAACGGATGAAAGCAGTTGGTCGTGTTGAAGTACCACAAGATGCTTTCATGGCAGTTCTCCGTATGAACGATGATGATTTGAAATAACTTTTGTCAGGCGGTTAATTAAACTGCCTGATTTTCTTCTGATTGGAAAAAGGCTAATTATTTAAATGATAGATTGGAAACAGCGCTCTGGAAAAGAGTTAGCTCCCGAATTAATTGAAAAATATCAACTTAGTGAGATTGAGGCAAAATTACTTGCTCAGCGTAATCTTAATACTGATGAGCAGTTGGACTTTTGGTTTAATGCGACTGAAGAGGATTTAGCAGATCCAACTTTAATGCATGACATGACTAAGGCTGTCGAAAGAATTAATCTGGCGATTGATAATGGTGAAAAAATAACTATTTATGGTGACTACGATGCAGATGGAATAACTGCAACTAGTATTATGATGGAAACTTTGACGATTCTAGGGGCAGATGTTCATTTTTATATTCCTGACCGTTTTCGGGATGGTTATGGCCCAAATATGGCAGCCTACCAGAAGATTGTTGCTGATGGAACCAAACTGATTATTACGGTTGACAATGGTATAACTGGTGTAAATGAAGTGGCTTATGCCAAAGAACACGGGGTTGATACAATTATTACCGATCACCATAAAATTCAGGAAGAAGTGCCGGATAGCTATGCCATCGTTCACTGTAATTATCCTGGACAGTCTTATCCTTTTGATGATTATTGCGGTGCAGGTGTTGCATACACTATTTGCCGTGAGTTAATGCAGGATCCAATGACTGAACTGCTAGAATTGGCGATGATTGGAACAATTGTTGATATGGTTAAGGTTTCCGGTGAAGGCCATATCATTGTTAAGCAGGGATTAAAGGTAATTAATCAGACCGAAAGACCCGGTTTGCGCTGTTTAATCAAAAATGCTGGACTTAGTTTTGGCCAAATTAATGAAACCGATATTGGCTTTAATATTGCACCACGTTTAAATGCCGTTGGACGGCTTGACAATGCCGAGTTAGCAGTTGATTTACTTTTGAGTGAAAGTGAAGAAGAAGCCCAGGAAATTGCCGATCGAGTTGAGAAACTAAATGATCAACGAAAGGAATTAACTGAACAAGTATTTAAGAGCTGTTTAGAGCAAATTAAAAGTAACAGTTGGCAAACAAAAAAAACACTAGTTATTTATGATCCCAACTTTCATGAGGGTGTTCTTGGGTTAGTTGCCAATAAAATTGTGGAGCATGTTCGCAAGCCAACAATTGTCTTAACGAAAAATGATGCTGGCATTGTTAAAGGCTCGGGTAGATCGATTGCGGGTTTTAATCTCTTTGAAGCACTTGACCCCATGAAAAAAGAACTGTTTCTAAAATTTGGTGGACATGATTTTGCTTGCGGCCTTTCAATGGAAGAAAGTAAAGTCGATGATTTACGACAGTCTTTTGAAAAAAGCTATCAAACACCTGTTAGCTCAATGACTGAATATTATGATTTTGAGTTACCTTTTAGCGGGTTGAGTACAAAGACGATGGCTGAAATCAAAAAGGTTGGACCATTCGGGACAGATAATGAAGAACCAATATTTAGTATTAGTCACCCAGAAATATGCAGTTGTTTCTTCATGGGCAAAGATAAGAATCATATTAAACTAACAGTTGTAAAAAACAACACTAAGCTTGAAGTTGTTGGCTTTAATAAGAAGTACCTTACACGAACCCTCTTGCCATATATTGACCAGCTCTTCATTCAATTAGGAGAAAATTGCTACCGCAAACAAGTTAAGCTGCAAGGAGTAATGAAAGGAATAGTTTTCGCAGCACCGCAATTAAGTGTGGCTCAAGATGTAGTCGACCTCCGACAAGAAAAGTATGTTATGGGATTTGCGGATAAATATTTATTGTTTGATGAAAAAAATAAAGCAGTAGCTGCCAATCGGTATGATCTAGATCCTTCTAAGATTACTTTGGTCAATGAATATGATGATGAGGGTGAAATAGCTGTATTCTTAGATGCGCCCCATAATCAAAATGAATTTGATTTGGCGCTGAATAATCATTTTGGCCAGCTATATTTGCGTTTCTTACTAGATCAATTGCCAGTAGAAAATATTCCGGTTAAAAGTGCATTCGAACAAGTATTGAAGTATGTGTATCAACACCCGGGCTTGGCTGCAGATGACTACCGGCAGGTAGCTCCATATCTAGGCTTGGATTATAATAGTATTTTATTTATTCTACGCGTTTTCTTTGAACTAAAGTTTATTAAAATGGACCAAGATAAAATATTCGGTATCAAGAATCCACTTAAGCAGCCACTTACGGCTTCAAAATATTTTAGTGCAACTCGTTCACAAATTAATTTTGTACAACGGCTTAGAAAAATGGCGAGTTCTAAACTCTTAATGTACGTGAATGAGCAATTAAAACAACATTAACTTTTAAGGCTTTTAATGCTTTTAATTAGAAAGTCTGCTAGAATAGAAAGGTCAAAAGAAGCTTTAGAAAAGCGAATGAAGTTTTGGAGGTTTTTCTTCTTATGGCAAACATTTTTGAAAAACACATTGCAAGTGTTAAGGACTTTCCTAATGAAGGGATAATATTTAGGGATATAACTCCTATCTTGCAAGATGGAAAGGTATTTCAAGAAGCCACACATGAATTGGCAAATTATGCTAAGAAAAGAAGGGCGGACGTAATTGTTGGCCCTGAAGCTCGCGGTTTTATTGTTGGTTGTCCGGTGGCAACTGAATTAGGAATTGGTTTTGTTCCCGCTAGAAAGCCTCATAAGCTTCCTCGAGAAGTTGAACGCGCATCTTATGATTTAGAATATGGTTCAAATAGTCTCGAAATGCATAAGGATGCAATTAAGCCGGGTCAACGTGTAGTTATCTGTGATGACCTACTTGCAACTGCAGGAACCCTTCGTGCATGCAAGCGGTTGATTGAAAATCTAGGTGGTGAACTTGTGGGGGCTGCCTTTTACGTTGAATTACCGGATTTAAAGGGAAGAGAGAAACTGCCTGATCTAGATGTTTTCTCACTTGTCCAATATCACGGTGCTTAACACCATTATAAAAGCTGATGCTTTAGCATAGGTTTTTATTTTAAACTATTTAATTTTTATTTGTTAATTTGAGCATAGAGCCAGTTAATTCCTAGATTCAGTAATTAACTGGCTTTTTAGTTTTGATTGAGATATCAAATTCTTTTGATAATAATATATGGTATTAAGCTACAGGCTTTTAATATAAAAATCAAACATATTTTTAATTTTTGCATCATTGACATGTTGATATAGCAGGCTTGGTGGCATAAATAAACTGTATAAATTAAAAACTTTTTAGCTTTGCAAAATTTCTCCTAAATAGGAGTCAAAATTTTTTACAACTGCAACTTCAATATATATAATGGTGCGGTATTTCAAAAAAGGAGAATAAGAATTTTGCAATTAAGAAAAGCAACGATGGCCGATTTCGACCAAATCATAACTATTTTGAAAGACGGTGCTAATCAGTTAGCAGAACATGGTGTAGATCAATGGCAGGGCGATTATCCTTCGCATGATCAGATTAAGGAAGATATCAAGAATGGTTGGGCATATCTAGCTGTCTCGGATGATCATGAGACAGTCGGTGCAATTGCTATTGTGGATGGGCCTGACCATGTATATGATAATTTAAATGGTAAGTGGCTTTGCGACACAGATAATTATGTTGTTATTCACCGTGTTGCAATTAAATCTGAGCACGCTGGCAAGGGTTATGCGACCCAATTATTGAATTCCGTGATTAACAAGATCAGGCAAAGCGATAAAGTTGATTCAATTCGAATCGATACGCACGAAGATAATAAGGCTATGCAACATTTGATTAATAAAATGGGTTTTACTCAAGTTGGCAAGCTGCATGGTGCATACCGTCCAGACGAAACTTCTTATGTTTATGAGCTGAAGAAATAACTGTTTTTAAAAGGAAAAGATCTCTATTTTGATCTTTTATTGTTTACAGCATTTATTTAGTGTTATAAAAATTATTTTTTACTCAAACCTTGAGGCTAACTAACCTGAAAGGGGGTGGTGCTATAGTCACCCAGTAAAGACTTTTTGTTTTAAAAATTGACATTCTTGTCAATAGCTCACTATTTTTTATTTATACTTTTTCACAAAAACACCTTAAAAGATATATAACATTGATATTCTTTAAGTAAAACCTGACCCAGAAAATAATTCTGGATCAGGCTTTTTTATTTGAATTCGGCTCTTACATCATTTGGTAATTTGTGAGCTTTCTTTTTAAATTTATTATAATAGCATGTTTTATTACTGATTCCTACTTGTTCGGTTATTTCGGAAATAGGCATTTTAGTTGATATTAGCATATTATAAGCATCAAGCAATTTCCGGTCTTTTAATGCTTCGGAAAAAGACAGGCCGGTATATTTTTTAAATTGGCTCCCTAAATATGCACGGTTATAACTGGATTCTTCAGCCAGCTTATTTAAATTGCAATCTTTCGGATTTTTAGTAATTTCATTAAGCATGTATAAAACTAAGTTGGGTGTTTGCTTTTGAACGGTGTCATCAAAATACAGATTGGTATTTCTGGATAAAAATTAAGGAAAGAACATAAGTAACTGTCAATTAACATTTTAAAGAACTTTTGTGGATGAAAGTATTCCTTAATAATTACCTCATCTATTACTTTTATAGTTCTTTTATATAAAAACTTTGATATCTTAAATACTTGCTCAAATCTATTTCTAAAAGAAGTAATCAATTGATACTTAATTAAACCAAAAAACTGGATCCTTCATTTAGGAATCCAGCTTTAGCAGTATTGTAAAAGTTATCTATTTTTCATAATCGGTTGGTAGAACAAATCAATTACGATTGCGGCAAGTAGTGCCACGATAAAGACTAACAGTAAATTCATCCAACTAATCTTAGTCATTGCAATTCCGAATATTGCCAAGATGATCGTTAAGATAATATCTCCTAATTGAGTTAGTCCAACCGCTTTAGAAGGATAGTCTTGCCAGAAATAACGTTTTGTTCTGGTAATCATAATAATAAACATTGCGCTTAAAACAAGGTAGACATAGACCATCGTTGAAATTGTTCCGTGGCTCCAACCATGAGTATTAAGGTAAGCAATAGCGATAATACCAACTATCGTCCAGCCAGAAGCTAGCGAAAAGGCTATTTTAGCTAATTTGGCCATGTTCCAATTTTCAGGCTGATAAGTAATATGTGTTCTGTCGGTTCCAATCATCATCGTCACCATATTATTCATGATGGTGTAAATGACCATTGCGTTTAGTGCCATTGGGATATAGTCAAAGAAAAGGTAGCCAAAGGTTAATAGCATTGTTAATTGAGCGGTTCTGGCTAATTTAGTTAATGACCAGGTAGTCATTCGTTGATAAACCCGGTGACCAGCATCTAAAATTTTGACAATTGAAGTGAGACCATCGTTAAGTAAAACCATCTTACCAGAACGTTTAGCAACATCGGCTGCGTTTGATACAGCGATACCAACTTCTGCTTGACGCAGAGCAGGGGAGTCATTGACACCATCACCAGTCATACCGACAATATAACCTTTTTGCTGGAAAAATTTCACCATTTTTAACTTATCCTCTGGTAAAACATCCGCAATACCAGCTAATTTGCTAGTATCAGTTTGATCATTAAAGTCGTGAATCGAAATGACTTCTCCTTTAAGGTCGACCTCGCGAGCTACAGCTTCGGCTGTTTTTTGGTTATCACCAGTTAACATGATTGGTAAAACGCCGCGCTTTTTCAATTCTGCCAATGCTTGTTTGGAATCAGACCGTACTTGGTCTTGAAGAATAAAAACGCCAGCTAATTTGTCATCAATTAAAAGGGCTACCGAACGACCGGCGCCAAAGTCAATTTCCTTAATCTTGTCATTGGCAGCTTTGTCGATTAGGGACAGCTGCTTAAAAGAACCAAGTTTAACGTTATGGTCATCAATTTGGGCCATTGAATAACCTGTGCCAGATGTAAAGGGAGTAAAATTGTCGCTTGTCCTAATAGTTAAACCTAATTTAGAGACATAATCATCGATTGCATTGTCAATAATTTTTTTATTTCTTTGATCTGTAGCTGCAGAAGCAAGCTCTAAAACGGTTTTATCGTCTAGATTACTAAAATTGGTCCAGTTAGAGACAGCCGTTTTGTTTTCGGTAATTGTTCCCGTTTTATCAAGTAACAATAAGTTCAAATTGGCTGCGTCTTGAATTCCCGTTAAATCAGAAGTTAATACGCCTTCTTTACTCAGCCGAGTTGCTTCAAACGAGTTTGAGAGGGCAAAAGTGGATGGCATTGCCACAGGAATTGATGCAATAAACATCATAGCCAAGAATGGCAACATGTTAATTAAGTTATTCAGATCGCCACCCTTGAAGAAGGAGGCAATGACAATAACTAGTGTTAAGATACCATCTAATATACAAAGATAATAAATAATTTTAGTAAGTAATTGTTGTAAGTGACCGGGGGCAGCAGAATTATTGATCAGGTTAATTGTTTTACCAGAACGGGAATTGGCACCGGTGGCAGTTACGATAGCTAAACCGTTGCCCTCAATCACTGTTGTACCAGCAAAGCCAGTGTCATCTTGCCCTTTACTAACAGTTTTAGCTTCACCAGTAATTGAACTCTCGTCAAATGAAACTTGGCCACTAATAATTTTAACGTCAGCTGCTAAAACATCACCAGCCTGAATGCTGATTAAATCACCAGTTACTAAATACTTTGAATCAATATTTTGCCATTTACCATCACGCTCAACTGAAACTTTTGGTGTCAGTTTATGTGAAATATTGTTTAAAACGCGGCGGGATTGCTTTTTCTTAGAAGCACCATTCCACGCTGCAAACAAAAGCATTAACAAAACAAATAATGATTGAATCCATTTACCTAGAATACATTCTAGAATTAAGGCAGCTTCCAAAATCCAGGCTGACAAGTTCCATAGCTTAGATAAAAATTCTTTGAAAAAGTTAAATTGTGGTTCAGGAACTTCATTTAACCCATTTTGTTTGAGGAGCTTATCTGCTTGGGCTTGAGTCAAGCCACTATTTTTTTCAGACATAATTTTCCTTCCTTACCTTTATTAATTCATAGTCTAAATTAGCATAATTACACAGTTATTTCTAGCTAATAAGCTGAGGTAACGTTTCCAATTATTCTAAATAAATTTCGACTTTTTAAAGTTATTTTAAGATAAGGCGATTTGTATTTTAAAAGTAACCGTATACTATTAATCTATATCTAAAGTTATCTTTGTACTGGCTTTTAAAACTGATAAAAAGTTTTTTCCTATTTATTAGTTTTTAAACGGTTAAGTGAATAAATACCATTGAGAAGGCAATAGTTTAGACCAATTTTAATAGTTAACGAATGAGGAGAATAAATATGACAAGTAAAAAATTGAAGATTATCATTGTCACAGCAATTGTTCTTTTGCTGTGTGTGCCGTTTGTTTTTCATAATTCAATTTCCGATAGGTTCAATCCATTGATTGCGGAAACAATCAGCTATGCGGAGGTTCCGCAAAATACGCAAAAATATTATTCTGTCCAATCTTTCAATCCAACAAATGGGAAATTACTACCTTATAAAATTAAGTACGTGGGCGGATATTCACCTAACGAAAAATACATTGCTATTGATCATAAGGGCCAATATGTGCGCTCAATTGAGTATATTAGTAAAAAAGAATTTTTGGCAGCCAAGAAAAAAGCTGAATAACAATAAAAAAAGTCCTGCTGTTAAACTAACGCCATAAAAAGCTATCTGCTATGGAATTTAGCTTAATAAGCCGGACTCTTTTTTTGCCAGGTTAAAATAGTCTAATGTCGGTTGGTTCTTTTTTGATATTAGCAATATTAGCAAAATGGTGTTCCCACTGATTAGTTTTGTGTTTAATTGCATCTTGCTTTAATAGGAAATTGAGCAGGATTAATTTATCAGAAGCATCCAAAAAGAGGTAACTTTGCGGAATCGCAATTGACGGTAATATTTGTCTTATTTTTGACAATGCAACTTTCTCCATTGAAGTAGTTGCAAGAATAGGGAGGATACAACCCGTATTTTTGGGAAGGAAGTAATCATAAATCTCATTAAAATCATCATGTTGGATATTCTGACCAATCTTAGCTAAGACTTGCGCATTGTCACGAATCGCCGGGGCGCAAGTCAAAAATAACTGAATGCCTCCCTGAGGACCAGTTGTGTAAACAAAGGCCTGAAATTTTTCCTTAAAAAATCTTTTGCGGTACTCAATAATTTTAGTTCCTTGTAAGATCTGGTTGACGTATTCTGGATGAATTGACATTAGTAGTGTTGGTAACTGGGGATCATAAAAATTACTTATTTTTTTCATAGATATTAACCGTTAAAAATTTTATTTTTATAAATTATAACACTTGCAAAAACAAAATTGGGTATACAAAAAGCCTGCAATACTGCAGGCTTTTTATTGAATTAAAACTAATTAATCCTTGTCAACGCTGTCTGGGAATGTAGCTAAACGTTCACCTTCACCGAGTTCTTCTTCGATTTCAAGTAAACGGTTGTACTTTTCAACACGTTCTGAACGAGCTGGGGCACCAGTCTTAAGTTGACCACCGTTAACAGCAACAGCAAAGTCAGCGATGAATGTGTCACCAGTTTCACCTGAACGATGAGAAATCATGGTGTTGTAACCATTCTTACGTGAAAGACGGATAGTTTCCAAAGTTTCAGTAACAGTACCGATTTGGTTCAATTTGATTAATGATGCGTTACCTGCACCTTCCTTGATAGCTTTAGTTAAAAGCTTAGGATTAGTACAAATGAAGTCATCTAACACAATTTGAATTCTGTCTTTATGGCTTTGAGTGAATTTGATCATACCATCAACATCGTTTTCATCGTATGGGTCTTCAATTGAAATCAATTCTGGGAACTCATCAAGCAACTTGTCGTAGTATTCTGCTAATTGTTCATCGTCAAATACCTTACCTTCGAAGTGGTACTTGCCGTCTTCTTTGTTGTAGAAGTATGAAGCAGCACAGTCACAAGCAATGGCAATGTCTTCACCAGGCTTATAACCAGCTTTAACGATAGCATCGTGTAAAGCTTGTAAAGCTTCTTCAGAATTCTTCATGTTAGGAGCGAAACCACCTTCGTCACCGAGGCCAGTTTCGTAACCCATGTCTTCAAGAACTTTCTTCAAAGTGTGGTAAGTGTTAACAATCTTTTCAAAACCATCACGGAATGAAGTCTTCTTAACTGGGGTAATCATGAATTCTTGTACATCAATACCGTTGTCTGCGTGCTCACCACCGTTAATAACGTTGTGGAAAGTTTGTGGCATTTCAAGGTCAGTACCGCCAAGGTATCTGTACAAAGGTTGGTGACTGTCTTTAGCAGCTGCATCAGCAGTAGCCATTGACACACCTAAAATAGCATTAGCACCAAGTTCAGCCTTGTTTGGTGTACCATCTAATTCGATCATAACACGGTCGATATTAGCTTGGTCGTGTGGGTCTAATCCCTTTAAAGCTTCAGCAATCTTAGTATTAACATTGTTAACTGCTTTAGAAACACCTTTACCACCAACACGGTCGCCGCCATCACGTAATTCAACTGCTTCGTTTTCACCAGTTGAAGCACCTGATGGAACTTCAGCCTTACCTACGACACCGTTTGAAAGAGTAACAAAAGCTTCTACAGTTGGGTTACCACGTGAATCATAGATTTCCAGTGCATGAACATTTTCAATGACTGATTTTAACATCTAAAAACCTCCTAAATAATAAATGCTGTACTAACGTCTAGTACATACATTAAGAGGAGCAAGGGCTCCATCTCTACAGAACAAATTTTAGCCTAACTTTGTGATTATGTAAACATTTGTAAACGATTTCTAGTGTTAAAAAAATTTAAAAAGATTTTGTCGCTTTTTTAAGTAATTTGCTTTATCATTTAGCTATACATTTTTAAGTTTGAATGGTTTATTTTCTATATAAGGATGCTTTTTTATGGAAGAAGTAAAATTAATAATTGATTCTGGCTCTAATGATCGTGCTAGTGAAAAGTTAACAGTTGTTCCTTTAACAGTCACAATTGTAGGTAAAGATTTCCTTGATAATGAAGATCTTGATATGGATGACTTTTTAAGTAGCATGGAAACAAACACAGAAGAAGGAAGAACCTCTTGTCCAAGCATTGATGAATGGCTTAAAGCTCTTGAAGGTAGTAAACGAGCTATTATGTTAACAATTACTAGTGGCTTAAGTGGTAGTTTCTCATCAGCTTACCAGGCAAAACAAATTTATGAAAAAGATAATCCGGGTAGCAAGGTAATCGTGGTTGATTCCCGAACAGCTGGCCCAGAAATTTCAATTATAAGGGAAGAAATTGAGCGTCTAGTTAATAGTAAAACAAGATTTGTAGACATCGAACAAAAAATTTCGCAATATAAAACGCACACTCATCTGTTGGTTATTTTGCAATCATTACATAATCTAGCGTTAAATGGTCGGGTCAATATTGCAGTGGCCAAGGTTGCCAAAATGTTAAATATTGACGTGGTTGGAACAGCCAGTAATGAAGGCAAGCTTGAGCCCATCTCAAAAGTGCGGGGAATGAAACGAGCATTTAAAGAAGTTCTAAAATTAATGGGAGAGCGCAAATACCGTGGTGGACGAGTAATTATTGATCAGTGTCGAAATGAGAAGGACGCAGAAACTTTAAAGCAAAAGATCCTTTCTCTTTATCCGCAAGCTGATATTATTATTCGATCGATGCGCGGATTATGTTCCTTTTACGCTGAAGAGGGCAGTTTGATGATTGGCTTTGATGACTTATAAATTACGAATTATTTATTATGAGATTAACTTTTTTGCAGAGTTAATCTCTTTTTTAGTAGTATTTTTGGCTTAAATATGCGACTTATAGAAAGCGTTTACAATAATTGGCATAATCCTGTTTAAATCTATTTTTTAGCATGCTAAAATACCTTTATGGGTAATAATTTATATTTTACTTTATTGTATGTGTTTTAGGGAACAAATAATACTTTTTCGTGTAATTTTTAATTTTTAAGGAATTATCTTATTCCATTTTTTGAATAAATAAACGGAGGAAATTAGAATGGATATAGTTAAAACAGTTATTGCCCTTATTCCCATAGTCTGGTTAGTCATTTCTTTGGGTGTTTTTCATGTACGTGGAGACGTTGCCTGTGCGGTTGGACTTATTGTTACAATTGTGCTTAGTATTTTTGGCTTTAACTTTTCGTTTATAAATAGTATTACTGCTGGTATGGATGGAATTATGATGGCAATTTGGCCAATTATTTATGTAATCATATCGGCTCTTTTTATTTACAATATTAGTAAGAAATCGGGCGGACTTGATACAATCATGTCAATGCTTACTTCGATCACAAAAGATATGAGAATTTTAGTACTGATTCTTGCTTGGGGCTTAGGTGGATTTCTAGAAGCAGTTGCGGGCTTTGGCACTTCAGTTGCTATCCCGGCAAGTATTCTTATCATTTTAGGAATGAACCCAATTAAAGCTGCAGTTGTGTGTCTTATTGCCAATACAGCACCAACTGCTTTTGGTGCTGTAGGTTTACCGATTACAACTTTGGCAAAGGTTACAGGGCTTGAAACTACGCAATTATCTTATTTTGTAGCTATTCAATTGTTCTTTTTGATTGTGATTATTCCGTTCGTTTTGGTGATGCTTACTTCAGGGAAGGGCCTGAAATCTTTTAAAGGAAATGGCGTACTTTTTTCAACGTTTATGGCCGGCTTTACATTTGCAGTTCCACAAATATTCATTACTAAATATATGGGGCCAGAGTTACCTTCAATCGTAGGCGCGATTATTTGTATTCTGTCTTTGGTTTTCATCACTAGACTATATGCTAATAAAAGACAAGAAACACCAGTGCAGCCTAATATTGAGGCTGGTACAAAAACGACTGGAGATAAAATTAAAGCATGGATACCATTTATTTTGGTATTCGTCTTAATTATTTTTACCTCTTCACTGTTTCCATCAATCAAGGGTGCTTTAGCTAGTGTCAAAACGAGTTTTCACTTCTACAATGGCATTGGTGCCAAACCAGTCGACATTGACTGGCTATCATCTCCTGGTACCTTGATTCTGCTATCAAGTTTCATTGGTGGTGCTATTCAAGGGTTATCATTAAAAGAGATGGTTTTAGTGCTATTTGACACCATCAAACAACTGACTAAAACTATTGTAACGGTTTGTGCTATTGTAGGCTTGTCAAAAGTAATGGGTTATAGTGGCATGATTACTATCATCGCAATCAGCTTGGTTAAATTAACTGGTCCTTTTTACCCAGTAATTTCGCCAATCATTGGTGTTCTAGGAATTTTTATTACCGGTAGTGATACTTCTGCTAACGTATTGTTCGGAGCCTTGCAAGTACAAGCAGCTCAAGCATTAAGTGTTAATACTTATTGGCTAGCGGCGGCTAACATGGCTGGTGCAACAGCCGGTAAAATGATTTCTCCCCAAAGTATTGCTATTGCAACAGGTGCCACTAAGCTTGAAGGGAAAGAAGGCGTACTTCTAAAAAAGGCTCTTCCATATTGTGCAGTGTATACACTAGCACTGTGTGTAATTGTTTTTGTACTTGGTAAGATACTCTACATGTTATAAAGAAGATTAATGAAATATTGACTTTATCTTATTTTGCAAAACAGTTATCTGTTATTGCAGGTAAAGACTTTTTTAAGGACTAATTTAATTTTTTAAATTAGTCTTTTTTTGCATATAAAAATAATGCTTACTTTGTTTTAGTTTAATTAGTTGATTTTATTACAGTAGCAAAAGAAAAAATTGCTGCGACAAGGTAAAGCATAAGACTGCTAATGAAGTTGCACCAATTACATCTGAAGGGTAGTGGGCTTTAAGACTAATGCGTGAAATGACTACCATAATCCAGATCGCAAACAGAGTGATTAAAAGTTTACTACCAAATTGATTTGCAAATATTTTCCATAAAATCAGGACCATTATGGTTGTTCCTAAAACATGACCACTAGGAAAGCTATAACCGTCTTCGAGATTAGAATGTTTAATAGGACGTTTTCGATGCATCCATTTCTTAAGCAGTAGCCCTGTTAAGTCAGTAAAGCCTAGTGTGAATAGCACCCAAAAAGCAGTTAGATTTTTTTCTTCATTAATTAAAAAGCTGGCAAGAAAAATATCCCAAACTACTAAAAGTTTAGGGTCATTGATAAAAGCAATTACTTGCCAGCTAAAACCATTATGTCGCCTAACTAATTTGTGGTGGAGCCAATGGTCAAACAGGTTAAAGCGGCGTGAGTTCCTAATGTTAAATATAAGTAGCACCAGTATTAGAGCAGACATAATTGCAATCCAGATGTTTAAATACAAGACAAACCCCTACCTATCAAACTTTATTCGACTGTATTTTACCAGTTGCCAAGGTTTCAATATACTTTAAAGGACACTCTTGAGTAAAACTTAAGGAAATTGCTAATAAAAGGTAATTTATTAAATTAGTTAGTTAAATAAAACTATTAATTTTGCAAGTAACTTTAGCAAGGCAAGTATCTGATTAATCTAAAATTTTATATAAAACCTAGATCAGATTATTTTTAAACTAAGCCTTTAAATCTAGCTTAAAGTAAATACTATTCCTGAATAAAATGCAAAAATAAAAGTAATATTATAGTAATTATAAAAAATATTTTACTTATAATTGTAGATTGAAAATTCCGACCCTAGATTAATTTGAAATATAAAACGGTTTTTAAGTCGGTAGTTATTTAATTCTCTTGTTTTGAAATTGTTTAGTGACTGTACGTTATTGTCATATCACTATCATTGCCGAAAACAAATCTATCCTTTTAATTAAATTGTAGCAATCTGGTCAAGATTTTATTACCTAAAAGCACTCTTTAAAAATTGCTGTTAATAAATTTAATAGCTATATAAAATGGGATAGTCTATGAGGCTCTGAGAATGACAGTAACTCTGTAAGTAAATAGCTTGGAAAATTACCGATATTCAAGGACTTGTAATTTTACAAATTATTTATTTGATCATTGGTATTACTGGATTAGAGGTAAATAGACATACCCCGCAAGCTAATTTTTATTAACAAATTAAATTATGAACCAATTTCAATGTATTTGTGCAGAGTCTTTTTGGAATTAAATTGATATAAAATTTATTTACGATTCAATGGCTTATCGTGGAAGCGCGACCAATTAGTCAGAAGACAGAAGACGCCTAAAAAGCTGTGTAATGGGTTACTTATTTCTTATTTGGTAGTTCATTCTGCGATGAATTTTTCCTTTTATTTGTAGATTTTCAGTGCTTATTATTCCTCTGCGTTTAATTAGTAAATAATTTGGCAGCGTATTTGATTAGATATAATAATTTTTGGGCATATTCTGTTTATGAATTATATAAAAGTCTAATGGTGCAAATCATTGGTAAGTAATTTTGGTAAAATTAAGGAAATCATATCTAAAATGGACAACGATTAAACGATTATAAGAACAAATTTAGTAAAATTGTAAAATTAATTTTGCAGTTTTACCAATATCATGTATAATTATGATTGTTGTGGAGAGTTGGCAGAGTGGTAATGCACCGGACTCGAAATCCGGCGAACCAAGTTTTCCTTGGCGCGCAGGTTCAAATCCTGTACTCTCCTTAAAATATAGGCTTAAGTCCTTGATATAACAGCATTTATATCCATGCGGTTCGCCAAATGTTCGCCAAAGTATAAAAAACCTATCTAAATAAAAGATAGGTTTTTTATATTTCATCAAGAATTTCTTCAATGATGTCATCCTGTTGTGCTTTATATTCGTCTAGCATATAGGCATAAGTTTTAGCCGTTATAGTCATATTTGAGTGCCCTAAACGTTTTGAAATTGCATATAGGTCGACACCTTTAAATAGTAGCAGAGCAACGTGGGTATGCCTTAAACTGTGAAAATGGAAACCATTGCGTTCGATTTTACTTTCTTTTAAATGAGTACGTAAAACTTTATTTATGCCAGCTTGTGACGGGATCTGGCCATTAATATTAGCAAAAACTGAGTTTTGATTGTTTTTCTTAAGTTGGGAAAGTAGTTCAAGTAAACTATTATTCACTCTAATAGTTCTTATAGAAGACTGAGTTTTTGGTTCTTTGATAATTTTATTTAGGTAATCATAGGTTTTGGTAATTGAAATTGTTTTCTTCTTGAAATTGATGTCTGACCATTCAAGAGCCATAATTTCACCAATACGCATCCCAGTATAAAGGGCAGTTATAATCATATAACGGCTAGTAAAACGAGGACTGATTCCTTCTTCTAAATTTTTAAGTAGCGTTATAACCTCTTTATTAGTTAAATAATCAACGCTTCTAGTTTTACTTTTATCCCAAATCAAATTAATTCTTTTAGTAAAGTCGACTGTAATAATTTTATCTGCAATTGCGTCAGCTACGCATGCTCTAATGGTGCTGTGATTTTTCTGTACGGTTATTTTAGCATGGTTACTGCCATAATCATTTATAAAATTCTGATATTGAGAGCGATTGATCTTACTTATTTTTTTATTTCCAAAATATTTATTTAGATATTTATAAATTTGATAATATCTGTCTACTGATGTAGTTGTTTTACCAGGGATGCGGTAGGTTTTTGCCCATTTTAAAAAATATTCAGCAAAAATAGGGTCATAATTCGTGATTTGATTCTGATCTTTTCTAACTTCAAATTCATTGGCCCACTTTTTAGCTTGCATTTTTGTGGTAAAGCCACTTTTTGTTTTATATTTACGGGTATTATCCGTATCATACCATGACACTTGTGCTTGCCAACTATTACCACGTTTTTTTATATAAGCCACTATTTTACTCCTAATTTGTGCTAAAATTAAGTAGACGAAAGGCGTGAGCCCGAAGTCACTTTCATTAAGTCCTTAAGAATAAGTTTTCCGGACGAGTTCTTAAGGGCTTTTTTGTTTTATTTAAAATTAATTTTTATTTCCTTCAATCCAATTTTTTGCTGAGTCGTTAGATTGTGTATATTTCTGTATTTCTTTTTCAAAAGTTGCTTGATCTATTTCAATATCACCATTTTTATTCAACATCCCAAGCTGACTTGCTATTTCCTTATCTGCTTCGAGTCTATCTTCACCTTGTAGTGATAAAGCTTTCTTTACTTGATCGCTTAAACTTGGCAGAGTATCAACTAGGTGTTTGGACTGCCAAGGCTCTTTTGCAGGTCTCTCAGGTGGAATAGTACGGTCATCTATCAACTTAGAATCCTTAGCAATTATATATTTCTTCTTTGTTAAGCGATAAAATTTTTTTCCTTTTATTTTTTTTGTACCAAGAATTTTGTATAAATCGCCCTTAGCAAAAGGACGTGCTTTTTTGATTTTTTTGCCCTTAGCATTATATGCTGGCATATTAGCATTTAATAAAACTACTGTACCTACAGCATGAGCACTAACCACGTTAGCACTGGTGGCTAATAATGTTAGTGTAGCAACTCCTGCTGCCATTAACTTTTTAAATTTCATAACAGTTTACCTTTCAAAAATCTGCCATAGGTTTATTGTCACTGGTATTGTGGACGAACGATTCTAAAACAATAAATCGTTTTTCTCTAAATATTCGTTATTAAGAAATTTTCTTAGTCGCTTGATTTCTTCTTTGTTCTCATTTCTAAAAGCAAATACCGCCCGTCTTGCGGAATAAAAAGAAAAATTATAATTATTATAAAAATAATTAAACAGTCTATTATGCATAGCTGAATAGCTCATGCCATATTTATAACTTAATTCTGCAAAATCTTTTTTTAGAATTTCTTTTTCTAAAGAACAAGTAGGAGCGTAAAGTAATGAAGAAATAGTATTAGTCTCGGCTTCAATTAATTGTAAATCTTCCGGATATGGAGTTCCTTCCAAATTTGTTTGATTGATCAAAGCTATTTGTTTTTTGTAATTAAGTCTACTTGCTGCTAGATAAGAATGAACTAATTCATGAATAATTGTAAAAATAGTTCTTGCCCAAGTTTTAGTTTCTGCATTTAAAAACATAATTGACCCATCTTGAGGAAAAATAGTAAAACCACTTACAATTTGGCAAAAGTTCCCCGATAGAACATCAATAGTTTCAGCATATAAAGGTATTTTTTGCGTACGGAATTTATAATTATAGGTAATTTTTAGGCTATTTGGATTTATTTTATTAACTTGAAATGTCAAATCGCAAAAATTTTTGCTGACGAACAAACAGAGATCAGTTGGTCCTGCTACACTTATTAGATAATTAATTACATATTTATAATTTATATCATCTATTGCTATGTCATATTTATTTGATATTCCTTCTAAAATTTCATTGGCTACTTCATTACAATAATTGTACTCATCATGACTAATAGCTTTGTATTCAATTGCCATAAATTATTGCCTTCTTTTGCGGATTAATTCTCTTGCGGTATTCATTAAAATTCCCATAGAACTTGTAAAATCTTTTATTTCATCTTCCGGCATACCTTCCGTAGCTTTTCTAAATAATGTCAAAACTTCTTGATCATCTGCATCTAATTTTACGGAATCATCAGAAACATCATTTAAAATGTCACTTAATGGGACCTTGAAAAAGTCAGCTACCTTTTGTGCACTTTTTGTGGAAGGTGTTTTTGAATCCCATTTCTGAATTAATCCGTTACTTAAATTAATTTTTCTTTCTAACTCTGCAACAGATTGAATATCAGGCCTTTTATTCTTCCAAAGTCTTATAACGTTGTCTTTAACACTCATGATTTTCTCCACAAATTATTTTGTATAAAATTTTCTATGCTAAACCACTTGCATTTTAGAAAACGTTCGATTATACTAATGGTAGTTCATCAAAAAGCGTCAAAAAATAATTTTGATGAACCACATGTTAACTGTTTTAAATGTAAGAAACCAATAATTTGGCTTATTTAGCATACTTATATGATAGAACATTTTCTAATGCTTTGTCAATATAATTATTTAGAAAAGAGGTGATAGCATGTCGCTATATACAGCAGTCAAAACTGTGGCAAATCAGAATGATAAGTCGATTTACCAAATAGAAAAAGACTTACATCTATCAAATGGCTTGATTAGTAAATGGAATAAAAGTGTTCCAAGAGCAGACTCATTGCAAGAAGTTGCAGATTATCTTGGAGTAACTACACAGTATTTATTTAGCTTAGCTAGAAAGGATAAAGTCAATGAATGATTTAAAAGTTATTGGGAAAGAACATATCGGAAAAATTGAGTTTACTGGAATTGAAGGCGGGTTTGGCAAAAACAAAAAGGCAATGCTCGTTAAAGACATTGCACGGATACACGGTAGAGAAAATCGAGAAATTAATGAGCTGATAAATAGAAATATAAATAGATTTAGGAATGATATTGATTTGATTGATGTTCTAAATCGTTCTGAACGATTTAGAAATCTAGCTCTAGAAAATGGTTGGATTGGTAGCAACAGAACACAACACGTTTATTTACTATCAGAACGTGGCTATGCAAAGTTATTAAAAATCTTAGACGATGACAAGGCATGGGACATATACGATGAGTTGGTAAATAACTACTTTAATATGAGAAAAACAATTAAAAATGATGTATCAATGTTTGATGAACTAAGCCCGGACTTGCAAATGTTCAAAAAGATTTTTGATAATGCCGCAAGAAATGAACTCGAACTAAAACGAGTAGATCAAAAGTTAGACAACATTACTGAAATCGTAAGTTTAAATACGACCGAGTGGCGTAAAACAGCACAGGGCTTAATTCACAAAATGGCTAAAACAGAAGGTGGTTTTGGAGCTTACCAACAAATTCAAGGTGACATTTATAAAGAGGTAGATGCACGAGCAGGTTCAAACTTAAAAACTAGACTGACTAATTTAAGGCAAAGAATGGCACTTAATGGTTCATGCAAGTCAGCAATTGATCGTTTGAATAGGCTAGACGTAATTGATGCTGACAAGAGACTTAAGCAAATATATATGGCGGTGGTTAAGGACTTTGCGATTAAGTACAAAGTTTGGGAAAAAGAATATTAAGGAGAAATTCAAACATGAAATATACAAAAAAAGAATTTGATAAGCACGATAAAAAAATGATGAATAATGTTGCTGAACTTGAGCAATTAGTTGAGTGGGCACAGCAAGACAATACTGCATTTACTGAAATAGATGGCGTTAAGTATGGTTCAGCTCATCTATGGCGTGAAGTCGCAGAAAAGGCATTGGATTTAGCAAATCAACAAGAATGGTTTGACCGCTATGAAGATATGGAGTGACAGAAATGAATATCAGAGATGCAGCTATTCAAGCTCATAAAGAAAGTAAAAAAGCACCACAAAAAAATGCAGTGCTAACTGTTGAAGATGGATTTGTAACTATTAATGGAATTAAAACGTGTATTAAACCTAACGGTTGCATTATAGCAAAAGGAAATTAGCAATCATGATTAGAATTTCAATAATGATTGTAATACTTTGGGGGATTGAGGTAGGACTAATCGTTCACTCTAGTAATAAAAATGAACCAATGCCAGCTTACTGGATATATAGCACGACTTTGATTAATACATTGATAACTATTTACCTAATTGCTTCAGAAATTCTTGTGTTGCATGGGAAATAGCTTGATCAACTGATGCAATTTTTTGGTCTTCCCAGCCAATTAGGTTGCCATCATTAATTTGCTTCAATACAGTGATAACAATTTTTGATTGGTCTTCATTGAGGATTGGTAAAAGATTACTACATGCAGTAACAGCTTTTTCTCGATTTTCAAAATTCTTAGTGGCAGCAAAGACATTAATGGAACTTAAAAAATTATTGATTAAAGCTTGGTGTTTATCTTTTATCAGCTGATCACGTTTGATTTTCTCGTTTTCACGAGCAAATTCTTGTTTAGTTAGTTCCAATTTCTGTGTATTCCTATTATTGTTTCTGACACTTAGATAATTAAAAATAACAGTTATTACGCCTACAAAGATACTTAAGTATTGACCAATCAAGGTCCAATTTAAATCCATAAAATCACCTCCTTTAGTGGGATGACTTAATTATAGGATAAAAATAAGAAAGGAAAACACAATGGATAAAGATTGGTTAATCAATCAGATTAATGAAGAAGCAGAACGGTGCTTTGAAAAAGATTTCGAAAGTCTAACAACTGATGATAGTGGGGCTAATCAATTATTTTCTAAAGTTAAAAAGACAGAAGAGTGGTCAGCTTTCAAATCAAAAATGATTGAGCTGTACAAAAAGAAAATTGAACAGAACCTTTTCCATAAATTAGAGGGACTGGAAAAATTGGTTAAGGAATCTGGAGATATTTAACTGCAAAAATATCCCTTAAGAATGCATGCAAAATTGCGGATGCACTTAACATCAGTCTTGAGCAACTGAGAAAGGAGGTGAATAAACAATGACTGACACTATTGAATTACCAATTCCCATTACCGCTTTAACTAAAGCAGTAGATGAAATTATGAAAGAGCGTGGTTATGCTCCAGCCGAAAGTATTGAGGGCAGAACAATTAAGATGAAAGAATTTGCTGAAAAATATTGCGGTGGCAAAGCAATGCCATGGATTCGGTTGTTCATTTTTGACGAGTTTCCTGAAATTGACTTTAAAAATGGTGGATGGGTTGTAAATCCTCGCAAAAGTGAAGGAGGAAAGACAACTTTAATTTTCGAAAAACCTGCTAGTGAATGGATGGAAACACATCGAGGTGAAATAGATTGGAACGCAAAATTACCTTAATAGAAAGGATATTAATCAAATGGCAGCATTTTTTAAACGAATACACAGACGTGCATCTGACCACCAGAAGGTCATTAACAATCTCATTTCTAGCAGTGATTGCTGGGCTAGTCGGAGCGATCTATGTTCTCTCACAACCGGAATTTCTGCCCGGAACATAAAAAAAGCCCGTCGGCAAACGGACTTAATAAAACATATCTAAGGAGATTATAACACATGAAGTTATTTGAAATAAATGATGCGATTAAACAAATTGCAGATAAGGATGATTTAGATCCTGAAATGTTAAAGGACACACTAGACTCTTTGGCATTAACTAGGGATGCAAAACTTGATGGTTTAGCCGGATTGATTGAACGTGATTCAGCGGATATTGATTTTTTAACTAATAAAATCAAGCAATTGACTGAGCAGAAAAGGCATTTTGAAAATCAAAAAAACAATCTGCTTAATTACATGACTGAAGTAATAGATGATGCAGGACTTAAGCAGGTCAAGACTGAACATTACATCTTAAAGCCACGTAACTATCGGCAGAAAACAATCATTTCTGATGAAAGTAAATTGCCTGATAGCTACCACGTTAAAAAAGAAGTCTTATCAATCGACAAGCGAAAACTTTACAGCGACTTGAAAGACGGTGTAAATGTTCCGGGTGCACATCTAGAACCTAATCGTAAGACTGTAATTAATTGAGGTGGTCAGTATGAATAGACTTAAGGAGCTTAGGCAAAAGAATAACTTAACTTTAAAAGAATTGAGCGAACAGCTAAGCAAAAGAAATATAAAAATTTCAGCAGATGCATTAGCTAAATACGAAAGGGGAGATAGAGAACCAAAAATAGATAAATGGAATCATTTAGCTGAATTTTATGGTGTTTCTCCAGATTATTTAATGGGACTTAACAATAATAGTTTTGGAAATAGAATTAAAGAACTGCGAATTAAAAATGGTTTTAGCCAAAGTGATTTAGCAAAGGCTACCGGACTCACTCGTCAAGCTATTAGTAATTATGAAAATAATGAAAGAACCCCAAACGACAAAACATGGCAAAAGTTAGCTGACTGCTTCAATGTTTCTATACCATTTGCACGTGGCGAAATCAATGTAGAACTAATAGCAAAAATTGCCAAGATGGTTTTTCTTATAGAAACAACGCCTTTTGTTACTGATTGTGGATTTACTAACAATGCATACGAAAGTAGCAAAATGGTCTGCAGTCTAATGATGCTATTGCTTAAACAGCTTAATTTAAATTGTAGCGAAGAATTCAAAAATATAATTTTGAATTCACAAAAAATATTTAATGACCCAAGATTTGAAAATATTTGTTGTTCTGCTAAGGCTACAGGGCCTGTAAGCTATCAAAAAGCTAAGCAGTGTATTGAACATGTTAGTTATGTTTCTGATAGAAACAACTTTGAAAACACGATTAAAGATGCCAAAAAGTTAATTGGTTTTTATGACAAATTATGATGTACGAATTACGACCATATCAAAACGATTTAATCAGTCGGATTACTAAATCAATGCAGTCTGGTCACCATCACATTATCGTGCAGTCACCACCACGAACTGGTAAGACAGTGGTAATGGCAGAAATTGCCAGACGAACAACGGCTAAGAATAACCGAGTGATGTTTATCATTCACCGCAAAGAAGTATTGGACCAAGCTAAAGCCACATTCAAAAAGCAAAATGTTAATCCAAAATTAGCAACAATGGGACTAGTACAGACTTTATGCAGACGGGTAAATAAATTACCTGAACCGCAATTAATCCTAATTGATGAAGGACACCACGCTTTAGCAGCTAGTTATCAAAAAATATTAAATAAGTTTGAAAATGCTTATGTTTTATTTTTTACCGCTACACCTAGACGAACAGGTCAAAGGCAATTAGATGAAGTTGCTGATGACATTATCATTGGTCAATCAATTCACGAATTAACGGATAAAGGATTTCTGGCACCGTTCAGATATTTTCAACCACCTAATGATTTTGATGCCAAATTGCTTAAACGGAATTCTACAGGAGATTACTCTAACAAATCAATGGATGAAGCTATGTCGTCCAAAATATACGGTCACATCGTCAAGCAATACAAACGCATCGCTAATGGCATGCAAGCTGTGGTCTACACCTATTCAATTGATTCAGCTAAACGAGTAGCTAAAGAATTTAACGAAGCAGGAATTACTGCAAAAGAAGTTGATGGTAATACGCCAACAGTCGAAAGGGATGCAGTAGTTTCCGATTTCAGAAATCAAAAATTAAAGATACTCGTAAACGTAAATCTTTTCACTGAAGGTGTCGACTTACCAAACGTTGACTGCGTAATCATGGCAAGACCAACCACATCATTAGCACTGTTTTTACAATTTTCGATGAGATGCTTAAATCCACGCCCTGGCAAGACTGCAATCATCATTGACCACGCTAACAACGTTCAAAAGTTCGGCTATCCAGACGATGATCGCGATTGGAAACAAGCCGTTATCAGTGGCACTAAGTCGGTGCCGAAAACTAGTGACGAGCCAACAATGGCAATCAACACATGTGATTACTGCTTTGCTGTAGTCAAAACCAGCGAAGTGAAAGATGGTAAGTGCCCGTTATGTGGCAATGAAATTAAGATTCATCAAGAAAAAGAAGTTACAGATGTTGATTTAGTTGAAGCTAAGAATCGTAAGAAATTAATATCAAAAATAATACATAGTGACTTATTGAAAAAAGTCGCAAACAAGAAAGTTAGTGAACTCAATTCACCAGCTGAATTCAGTGCTTATGCAGAGCTGCACGGCTACAAACGTGGATGGGTTTATTATCAATTGAAAATGAAAGGAATAATTAAAAAATGATTGTTTTACCAAAACCGCAAAAACTAGAACCAAAGGCACAACCACACAATTTCTTCATCTGGGGCGCGCCAATGAGTGGTAAGAGCTACTTTGCTAGCTTTTTCCCGAATCCAATTATCCTGAACACTGACGGAAACAGTGATCAAGGGACTGCACCAGCTTTCCAGATTAGGAATTTAAGAGACAAGAATGGCAAGCCTACACAATTAGTTACAGATCAATTAGATGAAATCATTTTAGCTTTACAAACTGAAAACCAGCAACGAAAGCCAGAAGAACAATTCAAGACAATTGTAGTAGACGTTATTGATGACATCATCGTAATGCTGGAGCAAGCAATCTGTTGGGAAAATGGCGTGAAGTCATTGGGAGATATTGCTTACGGCAAAGGCTATGCACTATTTAACACAGCACTTCAACAGTTAGTCATGGATCTTAAAGCACTACCGATGAACATCATCTACATCAGTCGTGAAATCTCAATCACAGATGACAACACTGGTGTAACTACTTACAGCCCATCACTTAAGACTAAATATTTCAATGTTGTTAATGGTAATTGTGATGTTGAAATTAGAACTAAAAAGGTTGGCGATGGTGTCAACGCATCATATTACCGTGAAGTAAAGAGCCTACGAACACAATACAATCTGAAGAATATTAAGGATCATAGAATTTTGAAATTGCTAGAAACATGTAGCGGAATTTTTAAAGAGGAGCCAAAAAAATGAGCGTAACAGTCAAAAGAGGCAAGTGGCTCGTTGGAATTTATAAAAACGCAAGCGGAGTTTTCGAGCCAATATTTACAGACAATAAAAAAGCTGCACTTAAATTTAATAATTTGAGTACAGCAATTGAAAACATTAAAAAATTAACTGATTCAGTTTTGATGAATTCGCATTTTACAAAAATGGAAAATTAATGGAGGTTAAATAATGAGTTTAAGAGATGCAGTAAATGAATTAAAGAAGAACGGTTTCGATCCCAAGGAAGGAAAGGAATTCAACGCCTTTGCCAAAATACCCGATGGCACTTATACCATGTCATTAGATGGCGCTACCCATAGCGTTAAAGGTGATCGTGATTACTTAGTACTCGGTTTTTCAGTAGTAACCGGTGAGCAAGAGGGTAAGCGCGAAACAATTTTTCCATCACTCGCACAGACCAAATCTGACGGGAAGCCAATGCCAGATTCGGTCATTGCACGAAATATTTCAATGCTACAGATTATCGGCGAAATGGTAAACAATCCAATTCCTGATAGTTGCTTTGACTTTGATAGTGAGTCAGATGCTTATGAAGCTTTAGCTAAAGCATTCCAGCCTGCGCTTGGAAAAGTACTAGAAATGACTATTACTTCAGCACCTAATAAGAGAAATCCACAATATCCATTTAGGAATTATGAATTTGCCAAACATGAACAACCAAAAGTAGCCGATGCGAAAGACCCATTTAATGGAACCGGCAACACGGTAGATATTAATGATGATGACTTACCATTTTAAATTTAAGGTATAAAAAATGGTTTTAGAAAATCTAGTCAATTACGCAATTAGCTATGCTTCACATGGATTTTCTGTAATACCTATTGGCGCGACCAAACGGCCATTAATTAAATTTGCCAATCGACCACCACTTACTAAAGATGAAATTAAACGGATATGGCAACGCTATCCACTCGCTAACATTGCGCTTAAAACAGATAAGTTTTTTGTAATTGACGTTGACCGTCACGGTGATGTTAACGGCATGGATGCCATCAAACAGTTAAATCATAACGAGTGGTTCAAAGGTACATTAACTGAAAAAACTGCACATGATGGCTTTCACTTCTTTTTTCAAAAGCCAAAAAATGAAACCATTGCGCAAAACATCGGTTTCTTACCAGGGGTTGACCTGAAAGCCCACGAAAACAATTACGTGGTGGTGGCACCTAGCCAGATTAATGGCAAACACTACAAATGGCTTAATCATGACATTATCCGCCCAGCACCAGAAGGGTTGCTGGAACTGATCAAAGAGAAAGCCAAACCAGAAAAGCGCTCAATATTGAGTTATAAAATCACTAGCAAGACACAAACAACACACCTATTTGAAACTGTTGCAAATGGTCTTGGCGATGATGGTCAACGAAATAAGGCTTTAGCTAGTTTTGTTGGCGGATTGTTGTACCGGGGTGTTGATCCTGATGTAGCAGCTAAGCTTGCGGTAATTGCAAACACAAATACGACAGATAGCTTGCCGTTAAATGAAGTAGAACGGACAGTTAATTCAATGATCGAAAAAGAAATAGCAAGAAGGGGGATTGAATGAGTGACGTTATTGACATTAACGAAAAAAATGCTGAAAAATTACGTGACACTACTATTGATCTAGACCGTCAAAACAACGGTTCAGTTAAAACAACGAGTGTCAAAAATGTTGTTTTGATTCTACTCAAAGACCCCAATCTAAAAAATCTCTTTCGCTTAAATGAATTTACGACTGAAGTAGATGTGGTAGAAACAACAGAAATCAAGCTTCCAGAGATTGGTAAAACAATAATTCCAAAAGGGCAATACACTGATCAGGTCACTAATTCAATCGAATTATACATTGAATCACAATCTAAATATGGTAATGCGAATTTTAAAAATGCCATCATTGAACAAGCAGTCGACAATGTGGCGTACATGCATTCATACAATCCATTAATTGATTATATGAATGACGCTTATAAGAAATGGGACAAAAAACGAAGATTAGATAATTTTTTCGTGGATTATCTCGGCGCTGATAAAAACGAAACCACCACATTAATTACGCGAGTGTTTTTCATGGGAGCGGTGGCCAAAGTCTATAACGCAGATACTAAATTCGATTACGTACTTGACCTAGTAGGTGGTCAAGGTGTCGGTAAGACTTCGATTCTGAAAAATATTGCACCGCTAGGATTGTACACGGACCAATTCAACACCTTCACGAAAAAAGACGATTTCGAAGTTATGAAAAATGCCTTGATTGTGAATGATGATGAAATGACTGCCAGTAATGATGCTAGCTTTGAAGAAATCAAGAAATTCATCACGATGCAGGATTTTGAATACCGAAAACCGTATGGACATAAACCGGTTCATTTCAAAAAGAAATTCGTTATCACGCGAACGACTAATGAAGTGCGTCACCTAAAAGACCGTTCAGGCGATCGCCGATTTCTATCAATTTACGCACATCCTGAAAAGCAAACTAAAAACCCTGTGAGCGAATTAACGACCGAGGTGGTGCAGCAGTTGTGGGGCGAAGCAGTGTGGCTCTATAAAAATGCTAAAGATCCATTCAGATTTACTCCTAAGCAAGAAGCATTGCTAAAAGCAAACCGCGAAGAATTCAGATATACATCTGGTTTGGAGGACAACTTAATGGATGTACTTGAGAATAAATTTAAAGATCAAGATTTCATATCTAACAGAGATTTATCTTTTGCGCTATTTAAGGACTATGATGCGTTATCTAAAAATAGTAAGCAAACACGTGACATCAGATACTACATGGAGCATTTGGGCTTTAACATTAGCGCTATTAAGAAAATAGATAATAAAACGGTTAGAGGTTTTGAAAGGTTACAGTAGGTTACAGTAAAGTTACGGTTACCGTAACCTTGAAATTCCTTGGGAGAGTAACGATTATGTATAAAAGTTACAGTATAACAGTAAATATTAATAAAACTTTTTATTTATATTATTATGCCTTTTAAAGTTTTTTTCGATTTTACTGTAACTTAAAAAAATATCATATTAAATTCCTTGGGAGAGTAAGAAAAATGTTGGTTACGGTTACCGTAACCTAAGCGTAACTTCAAGAGGTAAAAAACAATGAAAATTAAAAATGATAAAGAAATTGTTATTGGAAGAGCATTTGGAAGATTTGGTACAGAACATGAGGTTCCCTTTTTTGTAAAAGATATTAAGCAACTATGTTTTAACCCTTTTGCAGATACAGAATATAAATACTCAGTATTGGTTAACACAATTTTATCAGATGAAGATGTAAATCTTTTGATAAGCAAAGAAAAATACGAATATTTAATGGAAAAATTAGGAGCAAATGACGATGATAATTAAAGATGGAAAAGAAGAAACAGTCATGTGTACTAACTGCTATAAAGAGCTAGGCGGAAACGATCCAATTTTTATT